>JALDXL010000004.1:0-32138 GCA_032155045.1 Nitrososphaerales archaeon | reverse complement strand
ACTATAGATGATCTACCTATCGTAAATAAAACCATTTAGTAGAAATACCTAAAAAAATCTATAATCATGGATATTTTAGACTTTCAAATTCATAATAATGTATTTTATTAATAATATTTTGATTTTTCGGAAATCAAATTATACTACAAATCTTTATAGGTATGTCTAATATAAGAAAAAATCTTAAATCAAGAAAAAAGTAGAAATTTTAGGAATTACCATAAAAATATACCTTCATCGTTTCAATTATTTATGGTATTACACAAATAAAAGTATCTTAATGTGTTTTATGTAATAAAATGTTTGTTTAAAAGGTAAAACGTGTTCTTTTTGCTTTTCATTTTTTAGATTTAGATTTGATTTCTATTAGATTTCATAATTCTCAAAAAAGTAATATTTATCTTGTATCTAAACTCAAAGTGTAAGATATTAATATCCAAGATTTTTGAAATTAATTGCTTGGAATTTAAGTCACCATTCTATATAGAGATCTCTGATCTTAATAATTTTGCACGTTTAGTCTGTGCTTTAGAACGTGCTCCTTTACCTTGTTTTTCTATGAAATTACAAAATGATCATATTTTTGCAGTTCAAACTGAATTTATTAATGGTATACCAATAATATATTATACTAAATCTCAAAATTCAAATTTTTCGAATCAGTTTATAGCTTATAGGTGTCATGGGATATCTGAAACTATAGCTTTAGTAGATAATGCTTCAAACCCATTATTTGTCTATTCTCCAATTATTAATATTCAAAGATTACCTGAGATCATGCAAAAAAGCTCAAGAAAGAGCAAGAAATTAAGTTATACAAATATTATGCTAAGCGATTTAGATAGTCTTGCAAAGATAGCAGCATATAAAACCATTTATGATGAGCCTCCTTTACCAATAATTTACTTTGAAAATAAAAAGAAGAACTTGTATACGCTAGGAACTTCAATTAATTTTCTAGAGAGTGATTCTGTTATCTATTTTTACTATGTTAATACTGAAAGCATACCCGCTAATTTTCTAAAGTATTCCACGCAAAGATCTGAAAAACCTACATTCACAAATTCAATCGAGAATCATGGTTATATTTACTTGAAAATTATAAAATTAGCAAAAGAACATCCTTTAGTGATTAATGATGGTTGATATTGAATACTATGATTCAAAATCTCCTAATTCTTATCAGTCGAGAATAATTAAATCTACCAAGGAAAAGAAAAGTCCAATCATATTAGCATTAGATTTCAATTTGGAGTATTTCGATAATAATAATAAAAAGATGTTTAAAAAATGTAAGGAAATTATATCTTCTACTGAATCTAAAATTTGTGCTATAAAAGTAAATTTTCATCTTTTGTTATCTTTGACAAATATTCAAATTGTCGAACTTAATTTTTTTGCCCATAAATTTAATCTTCAAAGTATTGCTGATTTAAAACTTAACGATATAGGAAACACAAATATGATAACTATCAATCGGTTACAGAAATTAGGATTTGATGCAGTAATTGTAAATCCATTTATAGGAATAACTGAAATGAAATCTCTTACTGGATATGCACATTCTATTAATTTTGGAGTAATTTCTCTTGTATATATGAGTCATCCTTCTTCCTTTGAAGGCTATGGTCTAGAGGTTTCTGTACCATCATCTTTTGGTTCTTCATCTTGTGCCTCTCAAACTCCTTCTTCCTCTTCTTCTTTACCTACTCATTCTCAGTTTGCACTGCAAACTACCGATAAAATTGAAAAAAAACAAGTGAATTCCTTTAAGAGAGATATCATCTCAATGTATAGATTATTATACAATTATGCTTATTCTAGTGGCTCAGATGGTATTGTCATAGGTGGAACAAAAGATAACATTATAAAAGAAATTTCTCAATTAAATCATAACGTTTCAATATATTCTCCAGGATTAATCACCCAAGGTGGGTCTCTTGATATTGCTATCACTGCTGGAACGGATTATTTTATAATTGGAAGGTACATAATAAATTCATCATCTCCAGTTGAAACTTTAAATTCACTTTTGAAAGAAATTAGAAAATACAAAAAATTCAAATATGATTTATAATAAAAGTAACAAAAACATAAAAATTTCAATTAAACTTGAATATCCATAAAAAAAATAATGATAATTAAATAATTTAAATATTCTAAACTGTTACTAATTTTTTATAGAATTTTAGTCTTTCCTCAATATCTTTAGTTGATATATTTAAAATTTTATTTACACCAAAATCTTCTACAGCGAAAGAACCCATAATATTTCCGTAGATTGATGCTTCTTTAATTGTATTTTCATTTATTCTTCCAAGTTTAGACAAATGACCAAGAAATCCTCCTGCAAAACAATCCCCTGCTCCTGTGGGGTCAACTACATTTTCAATAGGAATGGCAGGTGATGCAAATATTATATCGTTATAAAAAAGAATAAAACCATGTTCACCTTTTTTAATTATCACTAATTCTGGACCTATCTCTTTAATTTTTCTTGCACATTTGACAATATTGAATTCCTTTGTTAAAAGTCTTGCTTCTGATATGTCTATTGTAATACCATTTACTTTTCGTATCATGTCCAATACTTGGTTATATTTATTGTTAATCCAATATTCGATTGTATCGCACAATACAAAATTAGGATTGCTAAATAAATTTTGTATTTTCATATTTTGGATAGGATCATTATTCGCCAAAAATACGTATTTAGAATCAACAAGTTCATCTGGAATAGTAGGCTCAAAATTAGCAATGACATTTAGTTCTGTTTTATTGGAAGTTCTAACTGTTAAAGTGAGATCAAAAGAAGAATCATAATGGAAGCTTTTGTCATTATTTTTTATAATAATTCCTTTAGTATTCAAGTTTTGGTCTAGTATTTTTTTATATTGTTCTGGAAAATCATCACCAATTATTCCTACTATGTTAGTTTGGATATATTTCGACGCTGATAATGAGGCAAAAGTTGCTGCACCTCCCAATATCCTATTTTGAATATTTGTAGATGTTCTAGTTGTATCTAGAGCTATTGAACCAAAAATAGTTAGCATGAGAATCTAGTAATAAAAGGACTATAAAAATTAATTATGAGATAGATACTTATCATCTCATCCAGTAATAATTCCAAATATGAAAGGATTAATCGTGGCATTGACTGGTGGTTCGGGTATTATTTATGGTATAAAATTAATAGAATCATTGCATTCCTTAGATTTAGAAACTCATTTAGTTATAAGTGAATGGGGCGAAAAAACAATTAAGATCGAAACCACTCTAGATATAGGGTACATAAAAAGTTTGGCATCTCATTATTATGATAACAAAAATATGGCAGCTCCAATTTCGAGTGGTTCTTTTAAAACTAGAGGTATGGTAATCATCCCATGTAGCATGAAAACTCTGGCTAGTATTGCAAATGGGTTTGATGATAATTTAATTTCAAGGGCTGCAAGTGTATGTATTAAGGAAAATAGAAAATTAGTAATTGTACCAAGAGAAACACCTCTTTCAAAAATTCATTTACAAAATATGGTTAAATTGTCTGATTTAGGAGTAACTATTTTGCCAGCAATGCCAGGTTTTTATTATAATCCAAATACTATTGATGATCTATTAAACCATATCGTAGGAAAGGTGCTTGACCAATTTGACATAGATAATAATATGTTCAAACGATGGGGATCAAAAAATAATGAATAAAAAGAATCATGAAAAAAATTTTTTCAAAACCAGCCATTTCTGTAATTCTTAATTTTTATAGTATTTTGTAAGTTTGCTTGAAATTTTAAACGAGAATCCTATACATATAAAAAATGCTAAGGAACTAAAAATTATTTGGTATATTATATCTATGTTATAATGACGTAGAACAAATAATACTATTATACCCGGAATAGTTATAATAAATGCTAGAATTGTACTAAATTTGTAATAGGAAGATATTGATACTTTTTTTTTATTATTTTTGGGTGTGGAGGAAGAATTTCGGGAAAGATCAGGATTGTCCTTGTCATTGTCGTTAGTATTCACACTGAATAATTTAATTAAATATAATTTATATATTTATAATTGGTTCTCCCTTAATGTAAGATTATTGCTTTCCTCCCATAATTTCATTTTCTCAATTTTTGCTTTCCTTCTTATTTCTTGAAGAAAATTATATACATTTTTATGAGATCTGCCAGAACATATTCTTGTAATAGCTTCAAGTGTTAAATTTATCTGATCCGAGGATCCAATTATTCCTACGTGGTGTCCAAATATCGAAATATAGGAACCAGTTAATTCTTCTATTGTCCTTCGAGATTTTCCTTTTTCTCCAATCAACCTACTCTTAACTCGTGATAGTGAATTTGGAGATTTCCCGACATAATCTCTCAAGTCAATGATTTCTAAACTATTATCTTCCTTAAACAGGTTAAATGCTCGTTCTGGTGAGAATCCCTTGGAGATAGCCATAACAATTTCTAATGCTTTATTCAAATCTATAATATTCAAAAAATTTGTATTCCTAGATTTTAATATCACATCACCATATTCGCTATCTATTTCGATAGATATATTGCATTTTTTTTCTATCTCTTCTTTAATAGAGCCTTTTTTGCCTATAATGGCTCCAATTCTTTCTTTTTGAATTCTTAATGTACGTTGATAACTCAATAGTTTAGTTCATAATAATTATGAACATTGTATCTAAAATATCTATTTGATAAAAGATTAATAAAAGTAAGATTTAGATTTAGATTTAGATTTAATTTAACTTAATAGCTTTGCTGAAACTTAAATACCATCAAAAAAGGAATATCTGAAACCATTCTGATACTATCTTTTTTTGCCAACCCTAAACTAATAGTTTTCTCAACAACCCTTCTTCCAATCAAGTTTGCTATAGAACATCTAGTTAATAATCGATTTATATCATTTTCACTTACAATTTCGTTAAAAAAATCAGAAGTTATGTTGATATTCAGGGAATCGCTTACTATATTCTTGCCTAGTAAATCCTCGTCGCAAATGTTTACCATAAGTGATCCTTGATAATTCATTTTTCTCATACAGAATTTCAGGTTAACTTTATCGTCTTCGCACAAAGAATTTGATTTATTATTATCGGGATATGTCATATAAGACAGACCACAAAAATAATCGTGTTAACTATATATGAATCAATTCTAAACCACCATACAATCAACAACTAAAATCAAATACATTCAAGAAGAAATTTAAAAAAATATGTTATAAAAATTTTCAAATGAGACTAACAAGTCTCAGGATTGAATAATTGGACTTTTGTTTTTTTATAATATATAAAAGTATTTAAAAATAGATAACCTCGCTTAGGCTAAATACTTCCAAGTTTTTTAGCATATTGTTTATATGCATCTAAATAAGATCTTTTGTCTCCTATATCAATGAATCCTGATTCTATAGTAAATGCTTTAACAATTTTCTTTTGAGAAATTACTTCCTTTACAATTTTGTCCATTCCAACAGTACTCGAGTTTGGAATCATGTTTAGAAATTCTTTTTCCATAATGTAACAACCTATATTTATCAAACCTTCAACTTCTGGTTTTTCTCTCCATGCAGTAACAAAATTTTCTCCTTCGTCAGCATCGATAAAACCATACTTCAATCTTGTTTTATATTTCATTAAAGCCATAGAAAGAAATGCTTTTGATACCTCATGTTCATGCACCATTTTTGCTAAATCAAAATCATATATTGAATCCCCATAAAGACAGAGAAATCTATCGTTCAAGAATTTTTCTGCTGTTTTCAATTGACCTGCAGTTGCTAATGGTCTTTCGGAATGCGCATATGATATTTTTATACCAAATCTTCCACCGTCTTCAAAATAATCTTCAATAGTTCTATGTAAATAACTAACACATATTATTACTTCATCAATATTTTTTAGTTCTTTGATCCATTCGATCAAATATTCAAGTAATGGTTTATTTCCTAAGGGTAACATGGGTTTGGGAATGAAAAAAGTATAAGGTTGTAATCGTGTTCCTAAACCACCAGCTAGAATAACTGCCTGCATCTTTAAAAATAACTTTAAAGTATAATATATTTTTAAACAGTAAAGTAAATTAGGATTTTTCCAATATTCTTCTTATATAACATATAATTTCATCTGGACCTCTGCCAAATACAATTATCATAGGTTCTTTTCCGAAATCGCCTTTATGATAAATTACATTGGAATTTGATCCTCTCCGTAATGCTTCTTTGATCCCCCAAAAAATTGTATGTCCTTCCTTTGCTTTGAATTCATACGGTTCCATACTTCTTTCATATTCAGAAACTTGTAAAAAAGATTGGAATAATTCAATTATTTTTTGATTATATTTTAAATTAATTGCTGATCGAATATTTTGATTAGTCTCCATATATGCAAGTATTGCTGAACCTACATGCTTAGAAACACCAAATTCAATATACGAACTAGCCTTGATTTCATTTTCATCAATTTTTACAATTCTTCCCCTAACTCCTGCAACTTCCATAATATCAGTAGCATTAGGTATTGCGTATGCAAAATTTGATTGGGTTTCAGGAATTAACTTTCCAATTCCTTTAATTTTTTCTAATATTCTAACTGCGTTCGTTAGTCCTTCTATTACCTGAAACTTGAATGAAAATATAGATGTAGGTATAATGGTATCGACAATTGGATTTCCTTTTCCTATATAAAATAGATTTTTTAAAGCTTTATTTATGAATTCGTTAGCCATAGCACATGATTCTGATATTTCATATCCTTTAGCTATGAAAGCAGATAATGCAGCAGAAAAATTGCAGCCGGAACCATGATTTTCTGGAATAAGTTGAAATGGATTCGAGTATTCGTGTATCAGCAAATTATTATCAATTAATGTATCTATTGAATTTTTAGAATCTGGAAATCTTCCTCCTTTTATAATTACATTTCTAGGACCTAATTCTTTAATTCTTTCTAAAGATTTTTTTATATCTTTTTTTGATTTAATCTCTATTCCTGAGAGTTTTCTTCCCTCGTCAATATTTGGTGTGACTATTGTTGCAATAGATAATAGTTTTTGTTTAAAAGTTTGAATTGCATCAGGAAGTATTAGGGCATGCCCCGTTGTAGAGGTAAAAATTGGATCTATAATTATTGGGATATTCTCATTTTTTAGAACATCGTATAGATTGCTAATTATTGACTCATCATACACCATTCCAATTTTAATGGCTTGTATATTAAGATCTTCTAATATTACTTTTATCTGTTTGATAACTATTTCAGCGGAAACGGGAAAAATATCTGTTATTTGTTTTGAATTTTGCACAGTTATTGCAGTTATAGCAGAACAGCCATAGACTCCTAATGAAGAAAAAGTCTTTATATCAGCTTGAATTCCTGCCCCAGAACTAGGATCACTTCCAGCAATACTTAATGCAGTATTTATTTTCATATAACAATTAATTCTATTATGTTTAAACTATTATTATTTAATCAATAATTAATCAATATAAATAATCTATAAACTAAAAAATTGGTAATTAAAAACCAAATATTATTTTAATTTGTATCAGATATTTTGTTAAACACCTAAAATTTGTTTTAACAACGCTCTATAATCAACTTTTTCTTTTTTGCTACCAGGAGAAGGGAGTTCAAAAATCAATGGGACAGGTTTTATAGAACGTATTTTCGCCAAATCTAGACGAATATCTTTTCCTATATCATCGCTTAATAAAACCAAACCCGCTTCATTTTTCGAGATTATTGAATTTATCTTTGAAAGCGCTTCTTTAGGACTTTGAACATCGATTCCTTCTATGCCAGCCATCTGAAAACTTGATACAAATATACGATTTCCTAATGCTATAACTTTCAATCCTATTATTGTGAATAATTCCCATCCTATTAAATACTTATAATTATAAATACTTAATTTTCAAAAATAAAGTTGAAAATAATATGTCTAAAAATTAGTAAATTTTTAAAATGATAAAGATTGATACTAATCCCAAAGAAGCAAGTAAAATAAGAGTAGCCTTCCATAATCCAGAATTAGCCTTTTCATTGATATCCCACATACCTCCTTTTTCACTCATATCCATTTCATTATATTGTTTAAGGTTCTCATAGCTATAGAAATTTGCGAAATCTGCTGGAGGTGTCCAATGAAATCCATTCTGTTTAAATGCTTGGAAATTATTCCGATTGGCCAGGTTATCATCATATCTTTTTCTAGAGGTCTCATCTGATAAAATCTCATAAGCTTGAACAATTTCCATAAATTTTTGTTTTGATTCTTCGGAGTTTTTATTTTTGTCAGGGTGATATTTTAATGCAAGCTCACGAAATGCTTTCCTTATTTGGAGTTGATTAGATTCCATCGTGATGCCTAATATCTTATAATAATCTGACACTTAATACTTTAATCTGGTAGGTAAAATAATAATATTTTGCTGACTTGTTGTAGTTATAGATGGATCTTCTATTTTGGTCACTATATTAACTGAATCATAATCTATTTATCTTCGTAATGGATCTCTTATTATATGGAAAGATTCTTTGGAAGGAAAATATCTAACAAATTTAACCTTGAGGAGAAAACTAAAGAAGAAACTAAACCTTCCGAATCAGAAAGCAAAATTAATAATAACGATATTGTTAATATTCAAAAATTAGATCTTTATAATAAAGGAATCAATCATATGGCTAACGAAAAACTTTCAGATGCCATTAGATGTTTTGAACTATCTTTAAGGATAGATCCTCTTTTTGTTAATGGTTGGATAAAAAAAGGGTATTCTCATTTCCATCTCGGCGAATATTCTGTTGCAATTTCAGCCTTTAACAATGCTCTCGATCTAGATATAAATAATTTTGAAGCATGGAACCTTAAAGGACTTGCATACTATCGAATGAATAACTTGGTAAAAGCTATAGAATGTTGTGAAAAAGCTATAGATATTAATCATAATGATGGGATGTCGTGGTATAATCTCTCATGCTATTTAGTTCTCGATGGCAGTGTCGATGATGGGATGGAAGCTCTGAAAAGAGCAATTGAAATTGATATTTCATATGCTAAACGTGCAGTTCGAGATAAAGATTTCGAAAATGCAAAAGCAGAAGAAGGATTCAGAAGAATTATTGAGGTTGTTGTTTTAGAAGCAATAAGACATGGTTACGATTATTCTGGTAAAATGGTTTGGATAACTGGCATGGATAAAATAGAAGTTGATGATGCCTTATTGAGATTGTCTATGAAAGGATTGGTAATTAGAAAGGTGAAGAAAAATTTATTTAATAAAGAAGAATACTATGAGCTTTCCAAAGAGATAGCTTCTAAAGTTGGTACAGTTAAACGTTCAGGTTTAATGGGAAAATCTAAAGAGATATCACCACCAGTTCAACAATTAAAAGATATTAGCGAGCTTTTAGGAAAAAGCAGAGATTCTATAGAACAAGGGGATGTTCAAACTACTATGAGTTATTTCGATAAATTGATCAGTCCTTCTTTTCATGGAAGTACTATGATTGAAAAATTTTTTAATGAGCATAGAGATTTAAGGTTATACCAAAATCGATTAAGGGATAAGGGACAAGAATATTTGAATTCTCATAAATTAGACTTTATCAAATTAATTACTGAAATAGATAGCAAAGTAAGAGGAACACACTTTTCCAATAACACGGTAGATAACTGAGAAAAATTTCATCATTCCAAAATAAATATCATTATTATACACATCTCGAGATTATAAAATTACTAATATTCTTCATATTGGATTAGGTAAAAATGCATTAGTAATCTATATAATCAATTGATTATGATTTACAATTGTATGAGGAAAATTTTTGCTGATGTCAGCGAGAAAGAAATTAGTCGCACAATAGCTTCTATGTTTATGGAAACTATGAATGAATATACCGATTCTGAAGTTATCATTATAGGAGCAGGACCAGCTGGTCTTTCTGCAGGTAGAGAATTAGGTAAATCTGGGATCAAAACGTTAATTGTTGAACAAAATAACTATATCGGTGGCGGTTATTGGGTTGGGGGTTATATGATGAATCCTGTAACTGTAAGAGCACCAGCACAAAAAATTTGGGATGAACTAGGAGTTCCATATAGGATAATAAAAGAAGGACTGTATGCAACTTGGGGTCCTCATGCTTGTTCTAAATTAATTGCTGCAACGTGTGATGCAGGTGTTAGATTTTTACAACTAACAAAATTTGATGATTTAGTTATTAAAAATAAACGGGTTGGTGGAGTAGTAGTTAATTGGATGCCGGTTTCAGCATTACCAAGAAATATAACATGTGTAGATCCAATTGCATTCGAAAGTAAGATAGTTATAGACGCTTCAGGACATGATTCGGTAGCCGTTAAACGATTGATGGATAGAGGTTATGTAAAGTGGAAAGGGATGGATCCAATGTGGGTCGAAGGAGGTGAAGATGCAGTAGTTAACTATACTGGTGAAGTATTTCCTGGATTGATTGCAACAGGAATGTCAGTAACTGAGACTCATGGACTACCTAGGATGGGACCTACATTTGGTTCAATGCTATTATCTGGAAAGAGAGCCGCTGAAATAGCTGTTCGAAAATTAAAAGAGATTCCACAAATTCCAAATTGAAAAATTAGCTTTTCTTTTTTTCTTTTATTTTATTAATTAATATTATTTTCATAACATATGTTATTTTGTGAAAATATCAATTTATATAACGTTTCATCTTGGTCAGAATTAAATATACACCATATTTTACCTTATTTAAGGGGATTATTACCCTATAATCATTTAATTCATAATACGATCGGAGCTATTAAAATTGAACAAATCGAAAAAGAAGCAAGAAATTTCGAGAGCACTTCTGTTATTAAAGACATAAAAACTCCTTTACATATCTATGATATAGATTATAATCATTCTTTATATAGAATTGAAAAAAGACGAACTATGGAATCAGAAACACCTCCTTTTCAGTTTAATAATCAATCGCTATATGATGGTTTTATTATACAAAAAATTCTTGAAAAATTACAAGATAAGATTATTTGGCAAGAGAATTTTGACCAAGAATTAGCATTATCCACATTGAATATAATAATAACTGATAAACTTTTGTGCACGTTTGATGAGACGGATTGGAGATATCATGCTAGATCTCTAATTTGTGGAAATCCTACATTGATATCTACATCTGGAATAGTGGAAGGCCTCGCCAAACCAAGAGATTACTATTACAGACTATATTTTTTTCAAGATCCTAATATCATCGACGAGCTTAACAAAGAATACAGTAATCAATATATCAATTATAATGATTCAAGGATAAATGATGTAATAGAAGGTTTGATTCTTCAATCACTTTTTTACTTTATTAATTCCGGAGATCCTTTTTGTAAAGATAGAAATTGTAGGTTTTTTAATGCACATTATCATGAAGATGCAATTAGAACAAATTTAGAAAAAAATATATGCAAAAATCATACAGTTATTCTAAAAAAATATAATCAAAATCTATTTCATTATAAAAATTCCCATTTAGATACTGAATACTTAGATTAGAACGAACAAATTATTAATTAGTCTATATTTTTATGTATAACATATAGTATGCAAGTCCATGATAATGGTGATAATGACATTATAGATCCTAATAATAATGAAAAATTCCAAAGTTTCGATGTTATTATTATCGGATCTGGTCCTGCTGGCTATACTGCAGCCACATATACATCTCGTGCTAAACTCAAGACTTTAATAGTGACAGGTAGTTTGCCAGGTGGTCAATTAATGACAACTAGCGAAGTTGAAAACTACCCAGGATTTCCAAATGGAATTTTTGGGCCAGAATTGATGATGAATATGAGGCAACAAGCTGAAAGATTTGGTTCTATTATTGTTGATGATGAGGTTACAGAAGTTAATTTTAAACAAAGACCATTTTTTGTAAAAACCTATTCTAAGGAATATTTATCTAGAGCAGTCTTAGTGTGCACAGGGGCAACACCGCGAAAGTTAGGTATTTCAGGCGAAGAAGACTACGGAGGAAGAGGTGTTTCATATTGTGCTACTTGTGACGGCCCTTTCTTTAAAGGTGAGGATATTGCTGTTGTAGGAGGTGGGGATACGGCCCTTGAAGAAGCTACATTTTTAACGAAATTTGGAAAATCAGTTAAATTAATACATCGCCGAAATACACTCAAAGCCAGTAAAATATTACAAGAAAAATCATTTGATAATCCTAAAATTCAGTTCTTATGGGACAGTACAATTACAAAAATAACTGGCGATAAGAAAATTTCAAAAATATCAATAAAAAACGTTAATACCAAAGAAGAAAGTGAACTAAGTGTTGGTGGTCTATTCGTAGCTATCGGACATGAACCTAATACTAAAATTTTCAAAAATCAGATTGAAATGGATAATCACGGTTATATTGTCCTGAAAGAAAATTCCAAAACTAGTGTTGATGGGGTATTCGCTGCAGGGGATGTTCATGATTTTCGATATAGACAAGCTGTTACTGCTGCAGGCTTTGGATGTATGGCTGCCCTTGATGTTGAAAAATGGCTGACTGAAAACAAGAATGATATTCACAATAAATTATAGTTTAATGATTAAATTAAATTAAATTATTCTTTTACAACTATAAATTCGATAAGTATCTAATTATAATTAATTAATTACTATCCCTAAACTTTTGATTTTTATTGGTTGTAGCAAACATTATTAAATTCAGTATGGTAACTTATTGATAAATAAACTACTAAAATAAAATAAAAATCTAGTATAATAGATCTGAAAGGTATTTTGCATTACTTAGAGCTTTTGTGTACTCTTCAGTGGTAAAAACATTTTGTTCTTGATAAAGACTCTGAAATTTTCTTCCATCATCTGCAAAAATACCTACTATTATTCCCTTATCGATCTTATTTCTCGTTTGTACCATAGCTGCCATAACTGAACCGGAAGAGGGTCCAACTAAAATATTTTCTTTATCAGCAAGTTCTTTAACCATTGTAAATGATTCATTATTTGTAGCTGTAAACCATTCATCTACTACATGTTCCCGTCTTTTAAAAAGATCGGGCATGGATGACTCTTCAAAATTTCTTAAACCTTGCAATAAGTGATTTTTTTGTGCCTGAATCGCTACAACTTTAACATTTGGATTTTTCTCTTTTAGATAAATCCCTGTACCTGTTATAGTTCCTCCTGTTCCACATCCTGTTAGAAAATGAGTAATCTTCCCATTGGTTTGATGCCATAATTCTGGTCCAGTACTTTCATAATGGGCCATAAAATTAGCATCATTTTCGTATTGGTTTGGCATATAATAGATATCTGGTTTTGGAGTTGATATCGCCTTTGCAAGTGCTATACTCTGATCGGTTCCAGCTCCTACCCTGGGACATAAATCATCTGATGTTTCATGTAAATGAGCTCCTAATTGTTTAAGTATTGTTTTTGTCTCAGTGCTTACTTTTTCTGGAATAACTATCTCAACTTTGTAACCAAGTGACGATGCAATTCCTGTAAGTGCTATCCCTGTATTTCCTGAGGTTGGTTCTATAATTATGCTTTTATCTTTCTTTAGTCTTCCTTTCGATTCTGCATCTTTTATCATCCAAAATGCAGCTCTGTCTTTAACTGAACCAAAAGGATTATGCCATTCTAATTTAGCAAAAAGTTTTATGTTATCAGTTGAAAAAGAAGTTAGTTCCAGTAATGGAGTGTTTCCAATTTTTTCTATAACTTTATTTCTTGTTATTGTTTGAGTCATTTTATTTTGCCTTTTTAATTATAAATTCCAAATCGGTTTCTTTTTTATTAATGGAGATTAAATCATGTCCATTTCGATTTACCCATCTAGAAATATCTTCCTCTGATTGTGGATCATCAGCTACAACCTTTAATCTATCACCTATTATCATTTTTTCAATTTCTATCTTTGTTCTAAAAACAGGTTCAGGACAGTAAAGTCCACGTACATCAATAACTTTTTTGAAGTTACTACTATTGTTATTGTCATTATTATTACTATTTTCCACTATATTCCAAGTATAAAAATAGCTGTTGCAATATAAAATGTTTATGAGCTTATTTTATAGTCCAATTCATCTGAAAATGTCGTTCTTTTCCTTTCTGATGACTTTCCCAATTGAGGACTTACATTGCATAGAATAATTAACATTTCTGACAATTGCCATTGGAATTCTTTCTGTTTTACCCATAATAAGTTCTGCTGCACCTGCTATTTCATCAACAATGGCAATTTCTGTTACTCTTAAAACTTTCCCAAACATATCTTGTGTTCCTTTGTAGTTCCTAAATGGCTTTATCCCTGCTATGCCTATTGCAATGTTTGTCTGACCAATTCTAAATGGACGACCAAATGTATCAGTTATTATGACACTTACTTTTTTTCTAATTTTTTCATAAATTTGTTTTCGTATTGCTTCAGCAGATCTATCTGGATCTACAGGTAATAAAAGAACTTGATTTTTTTTTCTACTTACATTACTTTGATCAATTCCAGCATTAGCACAAATAAAACCATGGTGAGTTTCGGCAATTATGATATTGTTAAATATCCTCACAATCTTACGAGATTCTTGAAATATCATTTCAATAAGTCTAGGATCTTTATTTACTTGGTTACTAAGATCTATTGCATTTTGAGAAGGTTTAACTTTATTTAGATTAATTAACCTTCCTTCAGCTTTTGAAATAATTTTTTGAGCAATAACAATGATATCTTTATTTTCAATGGTAATGCCATTATTAGTATGATTTTTATTATTTCGTTTTATCGAGTCGAAAAGAATATTTACTATGTTTGAATTTGATTTAATTTCATCTTTTACAAATATCGGAAATATCTCTATGTTCTTGTGCATTATAATTTGTTATCTTGAAGAACGTTTATTCTATTTTATTTTTCATTTCTTTTTGTTTTTGATTTGGTTTTAAAATCCAATCGCCAAATCGTTTTTCTAATAAGTGTTTTAACAAAGATAAGTTCCTAATTTCTATTACATCATTTGCTCTATTTTTGACTATTTCAACAGGACAAAAGCCTATTGTATATCCAGCTATGTCAAATAACTTTAGATCATTAGCCCCATCTACCACTACAACAATTTCTTCTTTTTTAATATCCATTTGTTTAATTAATGGTCTAATAACGAGTGATTTGTCTGATGTAACTTTAAGGTCTATATCATCGAGTACTCCATTTTTAAAAATTAATTCGTTAGCAAAAATTAAATCTATACCAAGTTCCTTCTTTAACCGATCTGTAATAATAGTAAAACCACCAGAAACTGCAACCATTTTCCATCCTGAATTCTTAAGTGCAAAACATAATTCTTTCGCCCCAGGCATGATTTCTAGGTTTTCACCAATTTCTTTTGCGTCTTGAAATTTAGCTCCTCGCAGAGCATAAACTCTTCTTCTTAGACCATCTTCCCAATCTATGTCGCCTCTTATTCCTTGTTTAGTTATATCCCAGATCTCTTTTTCTTTTGCAGGACCAAAAACTTGAGCTAAAATAGGTAAATATTCAGCATTAAGTAATACTCCTTCAACATCAAATATTATTAACATAGATATTTGCTTAAGCGTCTATCTAATTTTTCCGTATATTAAGCTTGTCTGCTTTATTTTTAATAGTTTTTAAAGAAATAAATTCATCATAGTAAATTGTGAGCTATTCAAATAACCAATTAAATATTAGCAGTAAAGTAAAAACTAATAATATGGAATAATCTCTTTCAGAAATATAAAATGGAAATTCTATCAATTATTCCATTATCTATATTAATTTCTATACTTGCCGGAATTTGTATGACCTGGCTTTACTTCCTATTTTACATGATTAAATCTGTATTCCGATCTCCAAAATTAGAATATGTTCGAGTTACAGACAAAAAGTTTCCCTTGATAAGTATAATACTTCCAGCCAGAAACGAGGAAAAACATATCCGTAATTGTGTAGATAGTCTTCTAAAACAGGATTATTCTGATTTTGAAATAATTTTGGTTGATGATGAATCAACAGATAAGACCTTAACGATAATGAAGGAATTCGAAAAATTATATCCTACCAAAATTAAGGTAGTTAATATCACTAATCGTGATAAAAATTGGATTGGGAAAAATTGGGCTTGTTATCAAGGATATTTACAATCAAAAGGTTCTTTATTGTTGTTTACAGATGCAGATTCGATTCATTCTACAAAAACATTGTCTTTAGCTGTTCAGAATATAATACATGATAGATTGGATGCAATAACAGTAATGCCAATGTTATTGTGCAACGATTTCCTTACAAAAGTTACTCTTCCAATATTAACAACTTTCATGCATACAAGATTTTCGCCACTTAAAGTAAATAGCAATAAATCAAAGATTGGATATTTTTTTGGAAGCTATTATATTATCAGTAGAGAAACATATGAAAAAATAGGATCTCATGAATCGGTTAAATACGAGATAATAGAAGACGGTGCTTTGGGCAAAAAAGTTAAAGAAGGTAAATTTAAAATGAAAATGGTTAGAGGAGAAAATTACGTACATGCGATTTGGGCACGAAATTCTATAGAATTGTCAAATGCTATTGACAGATTAGTCATCCCAATTTTTAAGGAAAATAGATTAAAAGGAAGTCTTCTAAGCGTATTCCTTTTCTTTTTCTTGTTATTTCCTATTTTATTATTTCCTTTTTCATTAAATTTAGTGATAGTTAATCCATCTATATCTAACTTGACAATTTCCTTTATTTCTGGATTGACCATTGTTCTTCTATTAATTACTAATGTTATTCAGATTCAAACTACACTTTCATTTAATAAATTATATTCATTAGGTTTTATCATAGGATCTGTAATTATCGTTACAAGATTTATGAAGAGATTACTAAAATCTAATACAAATAGCACTATCAGATGGAGAGATAGAGTATATGAATTAACTGCTGATCAGACATCTCCATTATAATACATTACAAATCTTAAATGAATAATTTTCTGGCCTTTTAGTTACATATTTGTTCAGAATTACATTATCTCTATTTTTTTTTGCACTCACATATCTCCAATATTTATTTATTGATTTTGTAATACCAATTCTTTTAGTAGCCAGAATTAATTCGGGTTTTATACCTTCATCTAAAAATAGTTCGTTATTAATATCAGTCACATTATAATTATTATGTTGTTTACCAATACATAATGCTTGGGTTATTTTACCTGGACCATTAGTCAATAAATTAACAGCTTGTTGATTTTTATTCTTCTTAAAATATTCAATTCCACCATTTGGTTCTAAAGCTCGTATTAGAACTGCCCCTGCTATCTCATTTTGGCATCTTGCGGTTATATTGAAACAATAATGGGTTCCATAAATAAAATAAATGTAAGATCTACCAACAGGCCCGAACATAATTTGATTACCGTTCGTTTTACCTTTAAATGCATGACTAGCCTGATCATTTTTAAAGCCATATGCTTCTGTTTCGACTATTATACCAGATAATTTTATTTTCTCGTTATTTTTTGTCAAAATTCTAACTAATTTCTTGCCTATCAAATCCTGTGCTACTATGGTTGTATCCCGTAAAAAAAAATTCGGAGTAAAAATTGATTTCTTTTCTATTTTCAATTAGTTTATGTATTTTATGACATTAATTCTGGTATAAGAAAATTTGTATATTAGCCAAATATAATAGCTTATTGATTTAAATAGTCTCTGGTGGTACTTATCCTGTTTGCAAAAAAATCTTGGTATAAGTTATGAATTAAAATTGCCATTAATACTCATCCATACACCATTCGGATTAAAGTTTTTTGATACAATAGCAAATTCTAAATTTGGTCATTTTTATGCAAAATTTAATATATATTTAATGCCTTTGATAACCGCTTTAGCTGTTTTTTTAATTGTAGGATCACTTTTAGTATTATTTTCGAATGATTCTGCTAGAGAAGGCGTTCGTGAGATCGGACCTCAAGGTAATTTACTGATACCTGGGTTGAATCCTATATTGCCTTGGACATATGGATGGATTGGTTTAGTAGTTACTATAATTATTCATGAAGCAGGGCATGGTATCGTAGCAAGGGTTTATAATACAAAAGTGGAATCAACTGGAGTTGTATTATTTCTTGCTATACCTATAGGCGCATTTGTAAATATCCAACAAGATGAATTGAATAAAACCTCATTTAAACAGAAAAGCGCAATCCTAACAGCTGGACCTATGAATAATATGATACTTGCAGGTATTTGTCTTGGATTACTCTTCCTTTTAGTATTGTCTCTTTCTCCAGTTTCAAATATTACTGGAGATGAGGCCGGTATAACGGTTTTGACAGTTGGAGAAAACTCTTTAGCAAAAACAATTGGACTTGAAAAAAATTCCGTAATTACTTTTATTAACAATGAACCAATTGAAAGTGTTGATGAGCTTAGAGATATTTTAAGGAATAATCTAGGAAAGTCTATACAAATTAACTGGATTAATGAAGATAAGAAAGAACAAATTAAGTCTATTGACTTACCTGCTTCTGTACCAGAAAATAAAGGTATATTAGGTGTAACCCTTGCAGATACATTTTTTGATCCTGAATTAGTTTTAAATAATTACAAAAATTTGTTTTTAACTAATCCATTAGCAATTCTAATGCCACCAACATTACAACAAAATCTCGTTCCATATTCAGATGTAATGGCACCTCAATATACTTCAAGCATCTTTGGATCGTCTTTTCCAATTGTCGCAAATTTACTTTTTTGGATTTGGTTTATCAATTTTAATGTCGGGATATTCAATGCACTTCCTATAACTATGTTAGATGGAGGTCAATGGTACGGTACATTACTAGAAAATAAAATTAAAACTAAAAGTAAAGTAAAACCATTTACTATATTAAGTATAATATTCATAGTAATTGTCATATTGGCATTTACTTTACCTTGGGTTTTAAGGTAAAGTAAGTTCTTCTATCAATTATTATATCAGGACTAAACCTATATTAATGGAATAATCAATATATATTTACATAAATTTCAATTTATGTCTATTTGGTTATTTCTTTTAAAATAGATAAATAATTGATATTAAAAAAAATGAATAAAAAATTTGATGGATATGAAAAGAAATACAAATAATAATATAAAAAATAATAATAACACTAATAGTACTATCGAAACAATTTATAACAAAAATCCAATAAACTATGGAAATAAAAACGAAACAATAGATAAAACATTAAAAATCCAAAGATATACTAATGAGGAAGAAGTAATAACAAAAACAATTCTAGAATCTGTCCCCAAAGAGTCACAAATTACCCTTGCTCGTTTTGAGGGACCTAATATTGCTTTATATACAAAAAATCCTCAATTTTCGCTAACAGAACTGACTTATTATCTATCTTCTCTATCAAAAACATTAAAGAAAAGATTCATCGTAAGAACAGATAATTCAATTAGGCTTCAAGAAGATGAGACGAGAGCGATTGTGGCCAAGATATTACCAAAAGATGTTATAGTTACTGCAGTTTTTTGTGATGATGCTACAGGAGAAGTAGTTTTAGAAGTTAATAAACCTGAATCAATTGACTCTGAAACTATAATTAATATCGCACATTCTACTGGATGGATAGCCCATTTACGACGATCTTCACACATTTCTTCTATGACCATAAAGAATATCCATACAATCTTGAAAAGCTCTTCAAAGGAACGTTCTTTTTTTCTTAGAGAGTTAGGCAAAAGAGTTTTTCGAGAGCCATTAATTAAACGCTTAGATGAAACTGCTGAGAATGGAAAATATTCAGATAAGGCTATACCAAACAGTACTAAACCGAGAGCCTGGAATAATAAAGAAGTTTATATTTTTTGCCTTGGAGGGGTGAAACAGGTTGGACGATCTTGTTTTCTAGTTGTGACTTCAGAGAGCAAAATTATGCTCGATTGTGGCATTAATCCTGGAGAAAATAATAGTCTGGATGCTTTTCCCAGGATAGACTGGCTAGATTGTCAATTAAGTGATCTAGATGCAATAGTGATTAGTCACGCTCATATAGACCATCAAGGTTTCTTGCCTACATTATTTAAATACGGATATGATGGACCTGTATATTGTACTGAACCGACTTTACCTTTAATGAATCTATTACAATCGGATTCAGTCAAGATAGCCCAAAATAATGGTCTATATTGTCCTTACGAAACTCGAGATATTAATGAAGTTATAAAACATTGTATAACGTTACCTTATGGAAAGCCAACGGATATTTCTCCAGATGTTACTATAACCCTCAATAATGCTGGTCATATTATGGGTAGTGCTACTGTGCATTTGAATATTTCTGGAGCACACAATATTCTATATTCAGGTGATTACAAATATTCTAAAACACAATTACTAGACAGTGCTGTATCAAACTATCCAAGGGTTGAAACATTAATTACTGAGAGTACATACGGAGGTTCAAACGATATAATGCCAGATCAAACGGTGGTTTACAACACATTTACAGATACAATAAATAAAACACTAACTAGCGGAGGTAAAGTGCTTATTCCTGTTCCTGCAGTTGGCCGGGCTCAAGAAATAATGCTTGTGTTAGATAAAGAAATGAAAGAAGGTAGACTAATTGAGACTCCTATATATATAGAAGGAATGATTTCAGAGGCAAGTGCTATTCATATGTCATACGCACATTATCTAGGTCTAGATGTAAGACGATCTGTTGCCCAAGGGATTAACCCATTCCAATCTGAATATTTTACTGTTGTTAACGGATTAGGGAAACGAGATGAGGTTTTAAATGATCCAAATCCAGCTATTATCATGGCCACTTCAGGCATGTTAGAAGGCGGTCCTTCTGTTGAATATTTCAAAGAAATAGCTACACAATCAAATAATAAAATGATATTTGTATCATATCAAATAAATGGTACATTAGGAAGGAGGGTTTTAGATGGAAATATGAACGAGGTTAGTATGATGGATAAAAATGGCAAAGTGAGAGTAATTCCCTTAAAATGTCAAACTCAAAAAATTGATGGATTTAGTGGTCATAGTGATTTTAATCAAATCTTAAACTTTGTTTCTAGAGTTAAACCAAAGCGTGTGATCGTGAACCATGGCGAACGTACAAAGTTGGAAAATATTGCAAGTACAATATATAATAAAATTGGGATTAGATCATCAGTTCCTGATAATAGAGAAATTATAAAGTTGAGATAAGAAATTCACAATATTATACTAGATCTATCTAATTATTAGATACAAACAATAGATTTTTTAGGGAAGCGTACTTAGATATTTTTGGTTGGGATATGGCTATAAAATACAAATGTTTAGAATGCAACATTGTTCTATCAGGAGAAGGAGCTTCGCGGCATTATCTTTCTAATCCTTCGCATAAACTTGAAAAGTTACCTCCTCCTCTTAAACCAACTAAGAATAACAAGGAAGGGTATTGAAATATTTACTCTCTTATACTCTCCAAAGTAGAAATTATCTGCCATACATTGGTACGTATATGTGACTGAATATGGTGGTTTTGAGTCATATTTTCTAATAAACTTATTGCGTTAGCAACTCTCACTGATATTTCTCCGATTTTTTCATCATTTAATATTACCAAAATTTCTTTCATTGAATTTTTTATACTCTTAGGAATGGTATAGGTTTTGAGTATGGATTCGATTAAGCTAATTGATTTTAATAGTTTTTCCTGATTATCTTTCTTCCGCATTTCCTTCGTCTGTCTCATAATCATGATATTAGTTTGATATAAGAAAGAAATAGGTTTTTTATTCTTTTTGTTTAATCGAATAATAATATTATTTATTCATATTTTGAACACAAGATGTTATATAATACCATAATAATTCCATTTTTTATTATTTCTTATTACTTTTTATCTGTTTATTATAAAAATTTATTAATTCGTCAAAGTTTGTAGAATCTTCAGGATTTTTGTCGTATCTTATTTTTCCAGAATATTTTGGGAATCTTAGTGCCAGACCAAAATTGTCTCTGATTAGTCCTAATGCAGCAGTATGTGATGGACTCAGAGTAATTTCTGACGCTATTATTTCTAAAACAAGCTTCGGTTTAAACCAGACGTCCATTTTCATATTAGCATTAATATTAGCAGGTTTTTCTTTAATCACATGTCCCTCTAATTCTTGGAAAATTAATCTTAAATCTTGATCAGAAAAACCAGTTCCTACCTTGCAAATACTCTCAAATGTATTGTTGTCCGGATTATAAGATGCTAATAATAAAGCTCCATAAAATCCAGTACGTTTACCCTTACCTAATAATGCCCCAACAACGGTAAGGTCAAAGCTATCTCCTAGCGCATTATCGTATTCTTTTTTTAATTTCATCCATAAAAATTCTCTTGCCCCGGCTCGATATCTGCTATTGAGTTGCTTTAACATTAATCCTTCACAGCCATCAAGTATAGATCGAGTAAAAAAATTCTTGATTATCGGTAAACTATTAGATACTGTTTGTTGAACTATCTTTATTTTATCATTTTTGTTTTCGTTAAGAATGGTTTCCAAAATTTTACGTCTTTTTAAATATTCATGATTAGTCAAATCCTTATTTTCTAAAAATAGTACATCAAATAGGTAAAGGTTAACAGGATATTTTTTTACAATATCGTGAATATTATACTTTCTTTTTCGATGCATTAATTCTTGAAAAGGTTGAATCTTATTTGTTTCGGGATTAACAGAAACAATTTCAGCTTCTAATATACATTTATTAATTTTAAAATCTTTAAGTAAATCTACAATATCTGGATAATGTGATGTAATCTTCTCAAGACTCCTTGAAAATAATTGAACCTCTGACTTCAATTTGTGTATTTGGACTCTTTCACCATCTAACTTGTATTCGAGGGCTATACTGTTTCCAGATCTTTTTAATGCTTCACTTGGGTCAATAACTCTTTCCGCAAGCATTGGTCTTATAGGTTTTAATGGAGTAATTTTTATTTGATTTACACCTTCTAATCCTTCTGTTGATAATATCTCAGCTATTTTGGCCAAATCACTATACACGTTATATTTTTCCTCAATCTTTTTTCTATTTGATCTATCTCCAGTAAAGGCGATATCTAGAGCATCTATTATTGTATATTCTGCTATTCCTAGCCTCAGTGTACCTAAAAGAAATTTTATGATATACTTGCTTTCTAATGGTGTTGCATCGTTTAACAAACTATTTACTAGACGAAGTTTGGTTATTTGAGATTTGGAACCTATTGATTGTGCTATTTTTTCAAAGGTCGAATATATTCTTTCAACGGTTATTTTTTCGTTCCACAGCGTTTGTTGATATTTATTTTTTGTGATCTCTCTTGCAGTTTCTCCTAAATCACCGATTTTTCCGTATAGAGACTCTACTTTTTTCACGGTGATCCCAGTAGACTCTGATAATGCTTTTATAGTCAATTTTTCTGCTAATCCTAATTCAATTCCATCATCAGAGTTAGAAAGCTTTCCCTGCAAAAGGTAAATGATTTTTTTTATTGTTACATTTGGAGTTTTTTTAAAGAGGTCAACTAAATGATCGATCAATAACAATCTACTTTTAGTTTTTTCCATATTTTCGAAAATTTCTGCTATAGTTGAAAACTCTAACAAGTATTGTTACTTCATTTTCAATATTTATAGAAAAGGATTTAAATTTTTAATAAAAAGATTTAAAAATCTAATATTGTATAAGTTTAGAAAGAATATGGGAGGAGTCAAAAAAAAAAACTTAAGTTCTACTAAATCGACAGGACAGCAACCAAATGATTCTACAACAAAAAAACCAAAGAAGGAAGAAAATAAGCCTATCTCAAAAAGCCAAAAACACAAGTCATCAGTAATAATAGAAGATATTAATGATTACGGATTAGTTAAAGGAATGAAATCAATTACTGTACAATCGGTTTCCAAAGCGTTAGGGGTAAAAATATCTATAGCCAATAATTATATTAAAAATCTGGAATCAAAAGGTATAGTTAAGCTTATTGGAGGATATAGTGGACATAAAGTATATTCATTTAACAAAACATAATTTTTCTATGTTGTCATTTCTTTGATCTTAATCCAATTAAATCCGTATTATCTTTATTGCATCAGTTGGTTTTAAATCCATTAACAATTCAATATTTTCAGGAAAGGATATTTTTCCTATGTGATTCATCGGATAAGAGGTAGTTATCTCTTTTAGAATAAAACATATAAATCCAGTTGAAGTCATCAGAGTAATATCACCTTTAGAGTAAGTTTTTTTCTGTTTTTCTGTCCCTATGTTTAATTGGGTTTGTATGTAGCAAAAGTTATCAAAGTTATAATGTATACTGCCAGATATAGGTAACTGTTTTAATATATGAGAGACTGTAAGAGGGGAAAGATGACGTATTAATTCTCCTTCTAGTGTTTCTTTTTTTTCTACAATTATATTAATTGGTATTCTTGAAACAGTTGTATGTTGTTGTGTTTTTGACATATAGGTATACTTAATAAATTTTGACTCGTTATTAAATTAAATTCGTAACATTTAATTATATTTAAATAAGCTTCTGCAGTATTCTTGGTTGAGGAATTAGATAATAAATATATTGATAATACAATAAATGATGATAAATCCCAAAATGAAACTGAAACCCAAATAAAAAAAACTCAAAATATAAAACAGAATACACAATCAAAAACAGAAACAAAATCGACAAAAACTCGCTCAAAAAGTAAGAAAGCAAAACCAACTACAGATACAAAAGAAGGATTAGAAACAAAAGAAATAAAACCTGAAATGAACGAACCAGTAGAATCTTTACGAAAAGAAAAAGTTGTAGAATATGATGAACCAGAGTATATTCTAAGAGAGATAACCATTGAAGGAAATCAAATATTAATTGGTCCAAAAAGATTGACGAGGTTTGAAAAAGCTCGCATAACTGGTGCTCGTTCCTTGCAAATCTCATTTGGCGCTCCATTAATGATCAAAGCAGATGTTACCTCACGCAGTTCAATTTCTCTAGCCATAGAAGAATTGGAAAAAAAAGCGTTACCTATTTCTATTCGAAGAATATTACCAAATGGATTATATCAAGACGTGCCAATAGAATGGCTGAAAACATAGTTTCAGAAATATACTTTTATTACTTTAATTTTTATTAATTTAAATTAAATGATGGATGAAGGCGATAAAGCATCATTATCTATTCCTCCTTTAAATTTACTTTTTAATACTTCATTATTAGGAAAGCAAAATGTATGGGATATTGATATCGCAAATTTATTAGAATTACTTTTAAAATTTATAAATTCTAGCGGACAAAAAGACCTAAGAATTTGTGGTATTGCTGCCTGGTCGTCATCCCTTATATATAGATTAAAGGTAGAAAGCATTTTTCGGTTAGAAAAACTTTCAATGGAAAAAAAAAGTTACGGTAGCCAAAATGAAGAAAAAGAGATTCCTCTTTTAAAACTAATCGATTTTCCATTTAGGTTATCATCAACATATCCTGTTTCTCTTGAGGATTTGCTTACTATATTAGAAAATATGATAAATGATTTAGGTAATCCAAAACAAAAAAATTTAAATCAAATAAAAATAGAACCTCTCGAAGATTTTGATTTTGACCATTACCTAGTTAAATTTGAAAAAATTTTAGAAGAGCATGAAGATTATTTGATGCAAACTTTAGAACATACAGAATTTCTTCTTTTTAGTCAATTTATTTCCAAACTAGAAAATCTGGAAATCGCACGGTTTTTTATTGCTTTATTGCACCTTGCAATGAAAGGAAAGATAGATTTAATTCAACAAGATGACCCGATTGATATAAAGGTAATAAATAAATGCTATAATCAATAATAAGTAAATAAATTTAAAACTATGTTGGGATAATTTTGAGAGACATTCTTCCTGAAAAAGAAACTGTTGCACGTATAGAAGCTGCTTTATATTCGTCAGGGAGACCTATGTCACTTGATGAACTAATAAAAGCAACAGGTCTGAATTCAAAAGATAAAATAAAAAGAATTCTTTCAGAATTGACATCAAAAATAAACTCTGTATTTTATGCATTAGAACTCAAAGAACTTGATGATGGAAAATATGTTTTCCAACTTAAATCTGATTATGTATCTATAATTAGGAAATTTGCTAAACAACCGTTACTTCAATCATCTGCTCTTAAGACCTTATCATATATAGTTTATGAACAGCCTATTACTTCAAAAAGACTGGTACAAATTAGAGGAACACAAGCCTATTCGCATGTAAAATATTTAGAACAATTAGCATTTATTGAACATGAATCAGTCGGAAGATTAAAAGTTTACAATACGACTAAAAAATTTCAAGAATATTTTGGGATTTCTGATCTAAATATAATAAAAAAAAGTATTTTGTATAAAACGTAGAAAAGACTTAATTAGAGATTTCCTAAAGTTCAAACATGCGAAAATCAATTGAAAGCTTGGGCGGTAATAAATATACTGGAGGTAGATTGAATCCATCCCGAACGCGTAGAAAATCCGAAATTGATAGATATCCCAATGAACCAATCTTAGCAAAAGAAAATAAGTTTGTAGGTAGAAGAGTCAGAGGAGGTAATTTTAAACAAGCCATAAAACATATAGATTTTGTTAATTTAAATGATAACCATAATAAAAAAACAACAAAAACCAAAATTATTCGTGTTTTAGAAAATCATGCCAATAAAGATTATGAGAGGAGGGGAGTACTAAGTAAAGGTGCAATTGTTGAAACAGAATTGGGAATTGCCAAAATAGTTTCACGACCGGGCCAGCATGGAAGTATGAATGCAATACTCACAAAAGAAACTGTATCAAATTCTTAAATTTTATTTTTGTTAATCTAATAATTCAAATAATTCATTGATTTTATCCATATGTTAACTGAAAATTAAAATATTAATACTGATTTAAAGAATTAATGAAAGATTATGATCATATTATTATTTGGTTAGATTATTTTAATAAGAATCTCTCAAGGAGGAAAGGGAGAAGGATTAAAAGAGATAATGCTATATTCGATCCTATTTTTTCAGAATTATACGATGCAGCAATAGAGGAAGGATTAGAGCTCAAAACGGAACATTCCAATGATCATGCTAGGTTTCCTAGACGTTCCTTTGTCAGGTCAGGATATATAATGATTCCTAAGGATACGAATAAGAAAAAATCAGATATTATTTCTTCTTTAGCAGTAAAAATAATGTCTAAAAGGAATAAAATTAAGAGAGGAAAATAAAACAAAGTATATATCAAAAATCTATTTTTAATTTCTTTTACCAATTTTATTAATTTATGTTGACCGAAGGATATGAAAATAAGTAATCTGCAATAAGATCTCTTGACAGAGATAGGTAAAATTATTCATAAGGCGAAAAGTGGTCGCCTGATTTTAAAACTTTTTCAGGAATCACCAATTAAGATGGGAGATACAATTGTAACATCCCAAGGAAGAAAAATTGGAATAGTGAATGAACTTATTGGTTCAATTAAATCACCTTATGCCTCAGTAATATTGGTTGATAGCGATTTTGAATCAAAATCCGGTGAAAAAGTATATAGATTTATCCCAAAAAATACAAACAAGTATTTTTCAAAAGGATTCAAGAAATCTTTTAGAACAGGAAACTGGAGGCGTAAAAAACAAGAATGATTTTTTTAGAATATTGCAATAAATGCCCAGAATGTAATTCAAATTTAATCCATGATTTTAGCAAAGGAGAATTCCTTTGTCAACATTGTGGATATGTTGTGTTAGATGAAGTCAATGACTATGGACCAGAATCAGTAACAAAGGATTTAGAAGAAAAAAATAGAATTTCTAGAGCAAGCGGAGCAATGAGTTTTTCTCAACATGATTATGGTTTAAGAACTGAGATTGGAAGTGGATCGAAAGATTATGGTGGTAAAACAATTAATTCTCAGATGGCAGAACATCTTACAAGCTTAAGGAAATGGCATTCTAGAATTAGGGTTTCATCTTCAAAAGATCGAAGATTATCTAATGTTTTATCAAAAATTACTGAAACTGGTTCAAATCTTACACTACCTAAGATTTTAATCGAAACAGCCGCCATGATTTATAGAAATTATGAAAAAAGTAATGAAGCAAAAGGCAAATCGGTTTCATGTATCGCAGCTGCTACAATTTATTTAGCATGTAAAAGATGTTCTATTGTTCGATCTTTGGATGAAATAGTTGAGGCAACTGGAATATCTTCTACAGACCGAGCCAGTTTAAAACTTGCGTCAAAATATTATAGGATAATGTGTATGGAATTAGGAATATATAATGAAGTTAATAATGATCATAGTCAAATAAATAGAGTACTAGTGAATAAAGTGAATCAGGAAAATACTTCTTTCTCTCTTTCTAAATATAAAATAATATCTTCAGACAATAATTATACACAAAATAGACCTAAAAATATGTTAAATAGTCTTTCTCAAACGCTCTCGATAGATCATTATATTGCAAAATTAATTAATTTAGCAAAATTAGACACAAGAATTGAACGGCTAGCAATAGATTTAGCACATAAAACTTCAAAAAATCTATTGATTGATGGAAAATCTCCTAATGGTATCGCAGCAGCTTACATCTATCTCTCTTCGGTCCTATTAGGGATGAATATTCTTCAAATCGATGTATCAGGTTTAGCGGGTGTCACTGAAGTAACTATTAGAAATCGTTGTAAAGAAATTTTATGCAGTTCTAAAATTATTATCACAGTCAAAGCAACTTCCAAATAATCATTTATTGATTTTTTTATTTTTATAATTTCATATAATAGCAAATATATATTCAATAATATGCCAGACTATTTTGAAATTGAAAGATTAGTTGAGGATCTAGCAAAGATCTATTCTACAGCATGTGCCACTTCATGGTATAAAGTAAATAATATTTTTAATCCATCTCTCCAGGAATTTAGAAATAAAGTTATAGAATACATGAAACACTTTGAATATACACTTTCCACATTTCCAAATACATCTGAAAGTGATAATTTCAAACAATATGCAAAAACTCTGTTAAAAAAGGAAATAGAAAAAGTTGAAAAAGGAGAAAACAAAGAAGTTGAAAAACGTCATAAATATTTCGTAGATTATAAATGATATTAGATCGTGGATGATTTTTATTAAACAAGTTTAACATAAACCTTGGATAAATAAACTTGTAATTTCTAATCTATATCTTCATGAGAGTAATATTGACTTAACTATAAATATTGTATTTTTACAAAAAAACTTAATTCATGTCGCAAAACGGATCTGACTACGATATTATAATAGCTGGAGGAGGCTTAGCTGGGATGATAGTGGCTGCATCCTCAGCATACTATTCAAAACAATCTCTAAAGATTCTTGTAATTGATAGAAACTCATTTTCAGACTTGGGAAAAAAAACTATCAATGGATGGGTCTGCGGTGATGCTGTCGGAAAGAATAGTGTTGATTACATGACAAAGAGAATCAATATTTCTTGGGGCTCTCCCGAAATCGAACATCCTGTCAAGGGAGTAATCGCCTATTCTCCTGATCATAAAACAGGAATTTCATTTGATGGTGATGGTTATATTCTCAATAGAAGACTGTTACCTCAAAAACAGTTAAACGATGCTAAAAAATTGGGTATTGAATTATTGGATAATGTCGCATTACGATCGTTACTGGTAAACAATAATTTTGTTGTCGGAGTAGAAGGCGAAGATCTAAAAACAAAGCAAATAGTTAAAAAAACTGCAAAATTAACTATTGACTGTACAGGTGTAACATCTGTTTTGAGATCAAATTTACCAATCAAATCATATATTCAAAAAAAAATCGATCGAGACGATTTGGAATCAACTGGTAGATATATTTATAACTTCAAAACTATTGCTGAGGATAAAACTTATTTTGACCCTGACTATTGCATAATCCACCTAGACCAACAGTTAGCTCCTGGTGGCTATGCATGGGTTTTTCCTAAAGGTGAAGATAAGGTAAATATTGGATTAGGTGTCCAACAAAGAGCATTTAACGCCTATAATAAAACCAGAGGTACACATAAAAATTTAAAAGATCTCATCGATGATTATGTAAAGATAAATCCAGTTATTGGTTCACCAGAACTTCCAGATTCTGAAGAAGATCGGGGAAATACATGGGGTACATGGCAAGTGTCAGTAAGACGTCAAAATGATTGTATGGTATGCAATGGTTATATGTTAGTTGGTGATTCGGCATGGATGCCGAAACCTTTGGATGCAGGAGGTATAGGACCAGCTATAATAGCAGCTACTATTGCAGGAAAAAATGCAGTTGAAGCTTTACAGGCATCTGATGTTTCTGAAGAGAATCTCTGGAAATACAATGTTGACTTTATTAACGATTATGGATATAAAACTGCAGGCCTAGAGGTTTTTAGAAGGATGTTGCAAACTCTATCAAATGAACAGATCGATTATGGAATGAAACATTTTCTTTCGAAATTAGATATAGAAAAAATTAGTGTTGGTGAACATCCAGAATTTAATACTTTAGATAAATTTAACCTAATATTAAGAGGAGCATTAAATAAAAATTTAGCTGAAGAACTCAAATATACATCTCAACTAAATAAAAAATTAGTAGAACATTACCACAATTATCCTATAAAACCTGAAGGATTCTCTACTTGGAAAAACAAATTAGATGGATATTTAAATGATGCCTATTCAAAATTTAAATAAATAAGAAGGTAAGATTTGACAGAGTATTCATCATGGCAATTTTTGATCCATCAGTTATTCTAGCAGTTTTCCCATATATTTTCATATCATTGTTTCCTATTATTGGAATAATAATTGTAACTCGATCACTATTTAAAAATAAATAATATTACTAGCTATGGGTTATTATTAAAAAACTGTATTATAGAATAGTCTACCAGTATATTTTAGAAACTTTTTATTTTCTTGAAGAAACAATAATGGAACCCCCGATCATTTTCTTTTTATATTGAACATAGGTAAATTTTTTCTTTAACATTGAATATAGAATTCTATTTTCAGGCCATCTGATATATGTTCCATATAATGTTTTAAACTTTAGACCATTTTCCCTCGCTACTAAATAAGCCAGTATTTGTAAAATATATTTTAAATATATACTAACTCCAAAACGTATCATTTTATTGTCCGGCTTTCCTAAATCTACAATTATAAATATTCCATCTTTTTTCAGAATACGATGTATTTCAGAAATCGCATTATCCAAATTAATTGCATCTCTCAATGAATAACCACACATTACGATATCAAATGTTTCATCTTTGAAAGGGATATTCTCAAATATTCCACAAGATAATGAATCTACAGTTAGATGTTTTCGAGAATTTTGAAGCATCTCAATTAATGGGTCATACATTATTATCTTTACCTTTTTAGAAATAATTTTTTGAGTCATCAATGACATATTCCCAAATCCAGAACCCGCATCTAAAATAACATCACTTTCTCGAACATTTTTATTAATTCCTAAATATCGATAGGAGTTGTCCTGTCCCAACGATATTATTTTATTAACTCTATCATATACTGGAATTACATCACGAAGAGTAGAAAGTACATGTTTCCAATATTCATGTCCTAGGCCTGACACTTTCTCTGATTTTAACAGTTAGCTTGTATATTTATATAATTACTTTATCATTCCGAATCAAACTAGAAGTTATTCCAACCAAATATTGATAAATGACATAAAACTAATACTAAATATGGCTCATGAATACGTTTGTGAAGATTGTGGTTCTCTATTAATTCATTCAAATGAATTAACTCTTGAGAGTATGAAGGATGTTCATTCTCAACTTTGTATTATTAAAAGACAAAAATACATAGCTGCTCAGTCAATTAAAGAAATTTCTACATCTTCTAATATGCAATCAAGTTTACAAGTTTCCCAAATTCCTAACAATACACAAACTTCTCCTAATCCTCCTACAATTAGCAAACCTAGTTCGGGTGAGACAACAATTTCTCTGACAGGTAGTGGAACCGATTATTCAAAAGTTGAAGGACCTA
>JALDXL010000003.1:0-37148 GCA_032155045.1 Nitrososphaerales archaeon | reverse complement strand
TCCAATTAGAAAAGGGAAGATGAGTGGGGCATTCTGTTCTACCATAACCCCTAACATAACTCCATATGTGTTATTGAATTATGATGGAATGTATCGTGATATATCAACGATGGCTCATGAATTTGGTCATGCCATACATAGTATATGTTCCTCGAATTTACCAATTACTGTTTCTCACCCTCCATTACCTTTAGCTGAAACTGCTTCAGTATTTGCGGAGATGCTATTGAATGAAAAATTAGGAGAAGAAATGACAAAAAAAGATAAATCTATTCTGTTAGCGGAACAAATTGATGATATGTATGCGACAATTATGAGACAGGCATATTTTACATTATTTGAAATTGATGCACATAATCAAGTCATTGAAAACAATGCAAACATTGATGATATTTCTTCTATATATAAAAAAAATCTTCTTGATCAATTTGGGAATTCGCTCATTGTTTCTGATGATTTTAAATGGGAATGGGTTTACATACCGCATTTTTATCATAGTCCATTTTACTGCTATGCGTATGCATTCGGTAATCTTTTAGTTTTATCTTTATTTAATATGTACAAAAAGGAAGGTAAATCTTTTATCCCAAAATATTTCAATTTACTTTCTGCGGGAGGTTCAAAAAATCCAGAATCGCTTTTAAATGAAATAGGTTTTGATATATCAAATAAACAATTTTGGCAACAAGGTTTTGATTTATTGTCTGAAAAAATAATTGAGTTGGAACGTATTATCTAAAACATGATGGTAAAGAAACAAATTATTAAAGGATATTACTTGTGGATAGGATAATCTATTATATCTATTCAACTTGTTAATTGAAATACATGTAATTTTGAAGTTTTTTTACTTTTTTAGATTTATATTTTTATACTAATTCATTATCACTATTTTTCAAACATTGTTCGTGCTTTCACATATTTTTCATCTAAATTGTTATTGTTGCTACAATTGAAATTAAAAATTTCATTTTGAGATAGATTCACCAGAAACAGCACGGAATTTTCTTATTTGTTTATGTCCTGTTTTTTCTTTATGGTCCTCTGCATCTGAATTGAAAAAAAAAGTATTTTGACAATCCTCACAAAACCAAATGCTATTAAGATCTTCTGGATGCATATCAACTAGTGAATATTCTAAAATATAAGTAATTAGATAGCATCTAATATATTATTTATAGAAAATTATTTAATATGTCAAAATTATTATGGAATGTTATAGAACATTCTAATCAAAAAAATATCTTGATATATTTTTATTTTGTTATATATACTTGAATATTTGTAAAATATTATTAAAGACGTGAAAAATTTAATAATTGCAAAGTAATAAATTAAAATTATATTTTTATTCATTTCAAAATTCTATCTAAAATTTCATTTAATTCAATTCATTCTGGATTTCATTTATTTAGTTTTATTATTATATTGAAAGATCTTGTATTATTGTCTTCATTAAATAAGGTACTTAAATATTGGGAGTTGTTTGAGAAATTCTTATAATCGAATTAAATTTAGACTATTCCGAGAATTCGTTTATATGATAATGCATTTTCTAATTCTGTTTCTTTCATCAATTTCTTTTCTAAAACCAATTCCTTGATTCCTCTCCCTGTTTTTAGAGATTCTTTGTATATTTCTGCGGCTTTGAGATATCCTATATACGGATTTAATAATGTTATGAGAATAGGGCTTTTTTCAATATTTTCTTTTAATTTTTCAGAATTTGGCTGAATTCCGTCAATAAAATTTTGAGAGAATATAGGCAGGAAATTTATCAGCATATCTGTGACATCTAAAACATTCTTGAGCATACTAGGTAGCATTACATTTAATTCGAACTGTCCTGCCTGTGCGGCCATTGCGACGGAAACATCACGTCCTACTATATCAAAACAAATCATGTTCAAACATTCTGCAAGAGATGGATTTACCTTGCCTGGCATAATAGATGAGCCAGCATGAACCGCTGGAATAATTATTTCTGCCAAGCCGGCTGTAGGACCCGAAGCCATAAGTCTTAGATCATTTGAAATTTTTATTAACTCTAATGCTAAATTTCTCAAACCTGAAGAACAATCAGCTATATCATATTTACTTTGAAGGAAAAAATAAAGATTGCTAGACATTTTTAAATCAAACCCAGAAATCTTTGAAAGATTTTTAACAACACTTTCTCGATAGCCTTTTGGTGTATTGGCACCGGTCCCTACTGCTGTTCCGCCTAATCCAATGAATTCTAATTTCCTTTGGTTATTGATAATTCCTTCTTTACATCTTTCTAACGAGAATACATATTCTTCAAATTCTGAGCCTAGTGTAACTGGAATTGCATCCATCAAATGTGTCCTTCCTATTTTAACAATATTTTTAAATTCAATTGATTTTTTTTTCAGAGAAGTGATTAAGACTTCTAATGATTTTATCGTTAACGTAATATTCATTAATATTGCAATATGCATTGCTGTTGGAAATGTGTCATTGCTGGATTGAGACATATTAACATGGTCGTTAGGATTTATAGTAGTGTAATCCCCTTTATTTTTTCCATAAATTTCTAGAGCTCTATTTGCTATTATTTCATTTGTATTCATATTAAAAGCAGTACCTGCTCCAGAGTTAATGGGTTCAATAACGAATTGATCTATTAACTGGCCTGCTAGAATTTCGTCACTAGCTTTAATAATAGAGTTGGCGATTTTTTCGTCTAAAACACTTAACTCAAAATTCGTTAATGCAGCTGATCTTTTGATCATAACAAAAGCTTTAATAAGGTTCAAGTGAGGCCTAAGCCCTGTAACTTTGTACTGTTCTCTTGCACGAGCAGTAAATGGACCATAATATGCATTTAAAGGAACTTTAATTTCTCCTAGTGAATCATGATCTATTCTGAATAACATATAGGAATACTAAATTTAAGTATATTATATTAATAGATTCTCAACCAATGGTATATTATTTTCATTACGAAATGTAATTTATAAAAGTTTATATAATACATTTATATAGTTCACAGTCCGCATACCACTATGCCGCAAACTAAACCTATTGTAAGCATCGAAAATGTTGTCGCTTCTGCAACTATAAATCAAACGGTTAACTTAAACCAGATAACACAAATCTTTCCTGATGTTGAATATCATCCAGACCAATTTCCGGGACTTGTTTTTAGACTTAAATCTCCAAAGACAGCTACATTAATTTTTAGTTCTGGGAAAATGGTATGTACTGGAGCAAAATCAGAAGATCAGGCTATTAAAGCAGTAAAAAGCGTTGTTCAAAAGTTGAAAAAGGGAAATATTCAAATAGAAAACGAACCAATCATAGAAATTCAAAATATAGTAGCCTCAGCGAGCTTGGGAGGTAAAATTCATTTAGAATTAGCTGCAAGAGTTCTTCCACGTAGTATGTATGAACCTGAACAATTTCCTGGATTGATTCATAGAATGTTAGATCCTAAAACGGTTATTCTCCTTTTTGCAAGTGGAAAGTTAGTTTGTACAGGAGCTAAAAAAGAAGCTGAGGTGTATCGTGCGGTAGGTAATCTTCATACTTTACTAGAGGAAAAGAACCTTATGATTTATGAAGGATAGTTATTCTATTCTTTCAATTTTTATAGAAAATATACCTTACATAGTTAGAAGCCAATAAAAATTTGATTAATCATAATTAAACGTACTCTTGTGTTGTATTACGTGTTAAAATGATATTTTAATTGTTTTCTATTTTCTAAATAAAAATATTTATCTGTGAAAATAGTTTTATGATATTATAAAATAATAATATTTAAGATTTTTTTAATTCTTGATTCTTGCAATGTTTTAATTTCAAATCTGTATGAATCTTTAGTTATTCGATGGTCTTAAGTAAATAAAGAATCCAAATCAAAATTTATGTATATTTCAAAAAAATTTGTTTTAATTTATTTTTTTATAATTTTTTTTGTAGAATGTAAATTGAAACGATAAAGTTAAAATAAGGTTGTTAATTTCCAATTTTAACTATTGTTTGTTAAAATTCACCAAAATAGCTTATTAAAATTTTTCTACATCGGATAATCCAAATCTTTTTCAATAATATGAAAAAAATTTATTTTAATCATTGTTAAAATAATTCAATGCCCGAGATATGGCTTGGATATGGTTCATCGCATGTAGTGCTAGACATTAAACAAGAGAATCTATTGGAATTTACACCAGAACTGAATATGATGTCTGATGAAAATATAAGGAATGTTCTTACAACTATAAAAGTTTCAAAAGCAATTCTTATTTTTCCATTATCTTCATCAAAGCATGTATTAAAAATAACATCACTATTGATTGAACTTATTAAATCTGATGAGTCTATCAAAATTGAAATTGGTTCTTTTTCTACCAATTTTCTTTCTATTAAAAATCATTTTGTTCAAAATAAAGTTTTTCAAATCGATAAAAATAATTTTAATGAAGTAATTACCAAATTTGACCACATTATAATTATTTCTAAAATTGGTTATGATCCACTTTTTGGATTTAATATTATTCCATCTATAGTTACCAGAAATCTTTTCAACGATATGATGAATGATATTTTTTGGTCTAACGAAATTATTAGACCATTTCCAGGACAAATAAATGAACCGCTCAAAATAGCATTAGAACATTATGATAAATTAAATATTCATTCTCTTGAAGTATTATCTAATCAACATGGAATCTCTCGTCTTTATTATGGGGTTAATTCAAAATTTTATAAAGATACACTTTCTGATTTTAAATCAAATACGATTTTTAATATCGATGAGCAAAAGTTACTAATTGTAAGTGCAGGATCAGAACCTGACAATCATTTAACTCTAAATAATTCTTTATACTCTTTATGGAATTGTATAGGAATTCTAAAAAAACGAGGAACTGCTGTTTTATTGGCTGAAAATTCTAATGGTTTAGGGGAAGGTGCATTAACTATGTATTTAGAAGGAAGATTAAATCTATCAAAAATCAAAAAATTAAATTATATAAACGGTTTAGAGCACTTAATTTATTTTGAAAATTTGAAAGAGGATTATAACTTGGGGTTGGTATCTTCAATACCGTTCTATTATGCTAAAACAAAATTTGGTTTGAATACTTTTAATAATGTTAAAGGAGTATTAGAAAATTTGTTATCACATTATGGAAAATCGATTAAAGTCATGATTTGCGCTGAACCTAGCATAACCCTTTTTTTTAAAAAATAATTCTTGTTATTTTGGAATATCCATAACTAAACTCTGGCGAATTATGAAATATTGTGAATTTGTTCTCCGTGTAAAAGTTAAATAGCTTGTTAAGTTAATTAAAGAAATTGCAATCTATCCTAAGAAATGTAGGTGCTTATGTTGTTCGTCATTGTGAAGAAAAAGATCTTCAGTTTGTAATTAATATAAATATGATTACACTTCCAGAACATTATTCTGATTACTTTTTTACATCTCTTTTAGCAGAGTTACCGGAAGCATTTATCATTGCAGAAATAAACAATCAAATAGTTGGGTATATCATGTGCAAGATAGAATTTGGATTCTCAAATTTCAGAAAGTTAGGTTTTGTAAAAAAAGGTCATGTTGTTTCCATTGCAGTTTTAGATGCACACCAGAGAAAAGGTATAGGGAAAGCATTGATGCTGGAAGGAATTAAAGGGGTTATTAGCAGAAAAAGCGATGAAATATATTTAGAAGTTAGAGTTAGTAACGAAAGTGCTGTTGAATTATACAAAAAACTTGGATTTATTATAAAATCTAGATTAAAAACTTATTATCGTGATGGTGAAGATGCGTTTTTGATGGCGAAAGATCTTAGTTAGGTATATTAATATTCTAAATGATTTTTTTTAATAATGAAAAGCAATAAAACTACAGGATTTTTTCTTTTGGTTGTTCCTCCTACAATATTTTTAATTTACGTGTATCTAGTATTTGCTTCGACTTTTGATTTGCTATTAATAAAACTAAGTATCGTATTTACAGTTGGACTAATTGTTTCTGTATTTATATGGATTGGATACACCATGGTTTCTGCTTCAAACCATACTGAAATTACAGGTGATGAAATTTAAAGAATTTGTAAATCGAAAACTGTTTGATATATTCTAGGACCTACTTCTCTTACCACTCTTCCTGAAATTATTTTATATTGATAAGATTTGAAATTATTATCACAGTTTATTCTTCCTTCCTCAAATGCATGTACTTTATTATTTGCTTTTACATGCGCAAAAAAATGTATTATCCCTTTGTTGTTTTCGAGAGCTTTAATTGCAGAATCAATAAATTGAAATGCTTGCTCTGGAAGGGGCATGATAACTCTTGTAGCTTTACCTGTTAGGTGACTATCAATAATTGATCTAGCATCGCCTAAAATAGGAATAACTCTATCCTCAACCTTGTTTAGTTTGGCATTAATAATACATAAATTATGTGCATCAGGATTAGAATCTATGCTATACACAATACAGTCTGGGTTTTTTTTTGCGAGAATTATTGAATAAGTCCCAACACCAGCAAACATATTAATTATCTTTTCATTTTTATCAATCAGTTGAGAAATCCTAAGCCTTTCAGTTGAAAGACGAGGTGAAAAATAAGTGTTTAGTACATCTACCTTAAATAAACACCCATGTTCCCTATAGTCAGCTTGAGTTTTATTGATACCCGTAATAAACCTCAATTTTCTTGTCCTGTATTCTCCTTGTACTGAAGATATTTGCTGAAACACGGTATTGACTGTTTTAATTTTGTTAATCAATACGTTAGCTATGATATCTTTTTTTTCTTCTAATTTTTCTGGAATTTTAATTATGGTTATATCCCCTATAATATCAAATGAAGAATAAATATTTTCTAGCTCCTCCTTGGTCAGGATGTCTTTTAAAGCATTTTTAAGCATAGATCCCATATCTATTTTTTTATGTAGTAATATTCTCCAGACTCTTTTTGTGTTTTATCTAATTGACTGTCGTATTTATTTACTCTTGGTCTACCGGTACTTTCATCTCTTCTGTATGTGATAGATAAATCCTTAAGAAATAAGTTCATTCCTTCTAACTTTGACATAGGTTTGGTTGCGATCCCCTCAATACCAGGATTTCCATTAAATATTATTAGAGAATCAGCAACTATGTCAATCAATTGCATATCATGATCAATTATTATTGCTGATTTTGATTGTGCCCTCACAAATCTTTGAATAAATTTTGCTAATGATATCCTCTCCTCAATATCTATAAAAGCTGAAGGTTCATCTAAAGCATAGATATCAGCATCCCTCATCAGACATATTGCTATAGCGACTTTTTGTAATTCGCCTCCACTGAGGTTTCTTATGTTTTTTTCATATAGTTTTTTGACTCCCATTGGAATAATTATTTGTTCTTCTACCACGCTTCCCTCTATGATATTTTGATAAGCGGAATATAATAATGACTTAACATCAGAATCATATTCATGAGCTATGTACTGTGGTTTATATGAAATTTTGGCTGTATTTACTATCTTTCCATTATCAGATTTTTCTATCCCTGCAATCATCTTCATAAAAGTCGTTTTGCCTAATGCATTGGCTCCGATGACTCCTAAAACTTCGCCTTTATTTAATTTTCCAGAAGAAATTTTAAGATAAAATGAATCAAGTTTTTTTTCTAAATCTGAATACATTGTAACAGGATTGTTTAGAATATAGTCTTCAATAGGATTGAATGTATCGAATCTAAACCTTTTCTCCCTAAATCTTATATTTTCTGAGGGAATAAAACCATCAAGAAAGTTATTTATTCCTGTTTTTGTTGATTGTAAACTTGAAACAATTCCATATGCTCCAGGTTCACCATATAATATGTGTATATAATCAGATAAATAATCTAATAAGGTTAAATCATGCTCAATAATCATTACTGTTTTTCCGTTTCTAGCAAGATTTTGAATGACTTTTGCTACTGACAATCTTTGAAAAATATCATTATATGATGATGGCTCATCAAAGAAATAGTAGTCTGCATCTTTAGCTGCAGCTACAGTAACTGCCAATCTCTGCAATTCTCCTCCGCTTAATTCATTTATGTTTTTAGTAAGTGAATTCTTTAAACCTAATTCATCAGAGATCTCCCTAGCAGTTTTATTTTCATCAAATTTCTTTAACATTTCATTTACAGTTCCTTTAAATATTTTTGGTATTTTATAAACAAGTTGAGGTTTTATTGATACCCTTAAATTACCATTAGCGATGCTTTCAAAATGTGACTTCAGTTCAGTCCCATGAAATTTTTCAATAACATATTCCCATTCAGGTTTAGAATCATAATTGCCAAAATTCGGTATTAGATTACCTGAAAGTATATTTACAATAGTGGATTTTCCCATACCATTTCTACCAAGTAAACCAACAACAGAATTTTTCTTTGGTGTTGGTAAATGATATAATCTAAAAGAATTTATACCATATTGGTGTATTTTTCGTTCTCCTAATTCTTTTGGTAAATTTACTATTACAATTGCTTCAAATGGACATTTTTTAACACATATCCCACAACCAGTACATAAATCTTCAGAAATAACTGCTTTACCATCTTCTTCTCTCTGAACAATACATTCACCACCTGTTTTATTAACAGGACAATAAATAATACATTCTAATCCACATTTTTTTGGTTTGCATAGCTCTTCATCTAAAACTGCTACTCTGGCAGTAGTTTCAGGATTTCCCACTCTTTATATTTTTTACATTCAAGTATTATATCTCTTGCGAGACTTGATTTTGTTATCGTCATAATATGTATGTTCATTTATTTAAAAAAGAATAAATTAACCTTATTATTTCTCATATTTAGCCGGTCATAGTGATAGGGTGCGACCCGGTCTCATACCGAACCCGGAAGTCAAACCTGTCGTCGCTGCCTAGTACTGATCTACGTGAGTGGTTGGGAAAGGGCAGTGCTGGCGTTTAAAAAATAAAACTAAAATTATTTACCTCATTAAAAAAATGAAAATTAACCTTCTTTATCCATGATAAATTTGATTACCGTTCTGATCCCAAAACCTGTAGCTCCTGGTGGATTATATGATTTTGGCAAGCTTCCTTCCTGATTCCAAGCTGTTCCAGCAATATCTAAATGTACCCAAGGAACGGTTCCTACAAAATTTGACAAAAAAGCTGCAGCAGTAATCGCTCCACCAGCTCGTCCTCCGATGTTTTTAATATCCGCATTTTTACTTTTTATTTGTTCATGATATTCTTCAAATAAAGGTAATTCCCACATTTTCTCATCAGTATTCTTTGAGGTTTCAATAATTTTTTTTATTAACTTCTCATCGTTTCCTATCAATCCTGCTACATTAGAACCTAGAGCAATAATACAAGCACCAGTTAACGTAGCCATATCTATTATTAGTTTTGGATTATACTGCTTAATACCAAAGGATAACGCATCTGCAAGTATTAGTCGACCCTCTGCATCAGTATTTAATACCTCAACGCTTTTTCCATTATACATATTAATGATATCACTTGGTCTATAAGATGAATGTGAAGGCATATTTTCAACAGCCGGAATTAACCCAATTACATTCTTTTTTATTTTTAATGCGGTCAAGGATTTCATTATTGAAATAACATTAACACCGCCACATTTATCAAACTTCATTTCATCCATTTTTTCACTTGGTTTAAGCGAAACTCCACCAGAATCAAATGTTACTGCTTTTCCTACAAGTAAAATTGGCTTTTCTTCATTTTTAGTTCCTTTATATTCGATCACTATTAGTTTAGGAGAATTAATACTACCACTTCCTACAGAAACTATTCCATTTAATCCAATATCTTTCAGTGCGTCAATATTAAAAATCTTTATTTCAATTTCTTTATTCTTTATGTTTAATGCTATTTTTGACAGATGTTCAGGTGTACATTCATTAGGAGGTAAATTACTAATTTCTCTCGCTTCATTCACAGATTGGCATATTATGGCTATCCTATCGATTATCTGTTGAAAACTTTTTGGACTTGAATTTATCAGTATTGAAATTTTGGAAATTATATTTTTTTCTTTAACGGATTTAAATTTTTCAAACGAATATGATGAAAGAAAAATTCCTTCCAGTAATGATTCTATTATTATATTAGATGAATCGAAAGGGATGATTGAAAATTCTTTAATTTTGAATTCTCTAACATATTGGATTATTTTTCCTGATATTAGTCTTGATTTCTCCGTATTGAATTCATTTTTGTTTCCCAAACCAACAAATAATATTTTTTTAGCAGGGGTTTTTCCAAATGTATGTAACTGATTAAATAAACCAAATTTGTGTATATTTTGAATAATTTCTTTTGCCGCAATACTTATTTCTTTATTCAGGTTTTGTAGTAATTCGGAATAATCCTCATTGAGAAAACATCCAATAACTAAAAGCTCTGTTTTCTTTTCATTTATTTTTGTTTGATCGGCTATTATCTTTAACATAGACTAGAAAATTAAATAATAATATTTTAAATTATTGCATTAAATTTGTATTTTCTCTAACTATCATTAAGATAAATCAATCTTCCAGCTAGATTTTTATCTTTCTTTATATTTTGTTCTTCCATGCCACATTTGTGGTTAGAGGATATTGTTACATGATATTTCATATGCGTTATCTAGATCTAACACGAAAAATACAGGAGATTCGAATCAATGCCATAGAAGGAATTGCAGAGGCAGGGTCAGGACATCCTGGAGCTTCTTTTTCAGCAGCTGAAATAATGGGTGTACTATATTTGAGAAGGTTACATCATGACCCTACAAATCCACGTTGGACCGAGCGAGATTATTTTATTAATTCAAAAGGACACTCAGCCCCAGGTTACTATGCAACCTTGGCTGTAGCAGGATACTTTCCTATCCCTGAAATGAAAAGTTTAAGAAAATTAGGGTCAAGATTACAAGGTCATCCTGTTAGATATTCAAAACATTTAGAACATCATTCAGTACCAGGGGTAGAATATTCAGCAGGGTCTGAAGGGATAGGCCTTTCTGTTTCAATTGGAATAGCATTGGCAAATATTCTTAATAATAAAAAAAATATTGTTTATGTTTTATTAGGTGATGGTGAAACTAATGAAGGCCAGGTATGGGAAGCAGCAATGACTGCTCCTAAGTATAAATTAGATAATCTTGTAGCAGTTTTGGACAGAAACAAAATTCAGCAGGATGGTTTCACTGAAGATGTAATGCCACTAGATCCCGTACGTGATAAATGGCTTGCGTTCAACTGGAATGTAATAGAAATAAATGGTCATAAAATAGAACAAATAATCGACGCACTCAACAAAGCTAGTGCAATAAAAGATAAACCAACTATTATAATTGCAAATACTGTAAAAGGTAAAGGGATTAAACATATGGCTAACAATCCTCAATGGCATGGCAAAGCACCTCAAAATAAACAAATTCCACTATTGATAGAAGTACTGAAAGGAGATTATATGATAGCACCATCAATAATAGCTGGAGAAAAGGAAAATTATGAGGATAAAATAAAAAAAGTAGAAAGAGGTGGTGCGGATTTAATTCATTTAGATGTGATGGATGGAAAATTTGTCCCTAATACTACCTTCCTAGCCGATACCATAAAGAAGCTAAGACCAATAACCAATATACCTTTCGATGCACATCTAATGATCGAAAAACCATATGACTATATTGAAGACTATATTAATGCAGGTTGTGATATAATTACTGTTCATGCTGAAACTTGTGACAACGGTTCCTTTTGTTATATTAAAGATAAAGTAATGTCAGCAGGAATAAGTTTGGGTATCGCAATTAACCCAGACACCGAATTTCCAAACTGGGCACTTTCATATTTAAATGATATTGATATCATAATAGTCATGTCTGTCAATCCAGGTTTTTCCGGACAAAAATTTATTCCAGATATCACATCCAAAATTGCCGATTTGAATCTGTCATTGAAATTAAAGGGCTATAATGGATATATAGAAGCAGATGGAGGTATAGATGCTTCTACTGTTCAAAGAGTTTATGATGCTGGCGCAAGAATTATGGTAGCAGGTAGTGCTGTTTTTTCAAATTCAGATATAAATACCGCTATTTTACAATTGAAACATAAAACTAATGTAACTTTAGAACGAAATTTGTTAAAAAAAGCTGATGAATACGGTATAAGAAAAGATTGGATTATTGCTCGTAAACATATCTTAATACCTCTTGCCAGTGAGTTAGGAATAGAAGATGAAATTAATCAAGTGTAATGAATTAAAAAAAGGCGATATGCGGTCAGCCTATGGTAATGCACTTGTTGAATTAGGTGAAACGAATAAGGATATTGTATGTATTGGCGCTGATACTACTGATTCATTAAAAACAAAAAAATTTGGAGATAGATTTCCTGACCGATTTTTTAATATAGGTATAGCTGAAGCGAATCTTGTTTCTATAGCAGCAGGTTTTGCAATCGCTGGCAAGATCGCCTTTGCAAGCACTTATGCTGCTTTTTTACCAGGACGATGTTTAGATCAAATTCGTAACGCAATATGTTATCCTAATCTGGATGTAAAATTAGTTGTATCTCATGCTGGCTTAACGGTCGGACCTGATGGCGCTTCACATCAACAAATTGAAGATATATCTACTATGAGAACAATTCCTAATATGAAAGTCCTTGCACCATCTGATTCTGTATCTACCTTTAAAATAATTAAAAATATTGTAGACATTTCAGGTCCATTTTATGTTAGACTTGCAAGACCTTCATCAGAAATCCTTTATGATCATAATGACAGTGAATTTAAAATAGGTAAAGGAAATATTTTGCATGATGGTTCAGATGTTACTATTATTGGATGTGGGTTGATGGTCTATAAAGCTCTTAAAGCTGCTGACATTTTAAAAGAAAAATACGATATTTCTTGTCGAGTAATTGATTCATATTCTGTAAAACCATTAGATTCTGACCTGATTTTAAAAGCTGGTCGTGAAACAGGTGCAATTGTTACTATTGAAGAGCATAATATAATAGGTGGGTTGGGTAGTGCCGTTACTGAGGTATGTTCTGAGGCTTATCCATGTTATGTCAAAAGACTTGGAGTTAAAGATACATTTGGAGAATCAGCAAGGGACTCAGAATTGGATTTGTTACTTGAATATTACGGACTGACCGAAAAAGAAATAGAGCGGACTGTATTATCTATCTTTGAAAGATTAAAAAAATGAAGATATTCTTAGATACAGCTAATATCAAGTCTATTCGTCATTATTCTGAAATGGGAATGGTTGATGGGATAACAACGAATCCAACTCTTCTTTCAAAAGAAAACGGAGACCCGGAAAAAATAATGAAAGAAATAGTAAATATTATACAAGGTCCAGTTAGTTTAGAAGTTATTTCTACAGAAACTGATCAGATAATTGAAGAGGCGTATATTCTTAAACGATATGGCTCCAATGTAGTAATTAAAGTTCCAATGATACCAGATGGCTTAAAAGCAGTTAAAAAATTAAAGGAAGAAGGCATTGATACAAATGTTACTCTTGTATTCTCTGCCAGTCAAGCACTATTAGCTGCTAAAGCTGGTGCATCATATGTCAGTCCCTTTATTGGAAGACTAGATGATATATCTAATGATGGTATGAATTTGATCAGAGACATACATCAAATTTTTAAAAACTACAATTATAATACTAAAATTCTTGTAGCCAGCATACGCCATCCTATTCATGTTATCGAATCTGCCAAAGCTGGGGCTGATGTTGTAACTTTGCCTCCAGACATTCTTGGAAAAATGTTTTTACATCCTCTTACCGATAAAGGATTAAAAACATTCATTTCTGACTGGGAAAATCTTAAAAGGACTAATCCTTCAATTAAGATTCTATAAGTTCGATTAGATTGCCTTTATTATCGATCATATTTTGAGTAGATTGATGACCTTTTTTGGTATATCTTCTACTCGACCAGCCAATGTTTTATTATAATTAAAATATTTTAAATTGTGACCAATATTTATAAGATCATTTATGTCTTTTCCTAATCCAAGAGCTGCCATATGAATAGAAAAATTTCGATAAGTTAAAACCATCTCTTTAACTGCATCATAATTTGAAGGTTCTCCATCAGTTAATGTTATCATTATTTCTGGTTTAAATGATTTGATAAAAGGTAAGAGAATAGTGTATATTTCAGCTAATGGTGTACCACCGCTTGCTCTTATCTGAGCTAATCTTCTTGCATTCAATACTGACCAAGGAATTTTTGGAGCTTTAATTAGCCAGCATTTTACTTTTTTTGCTTCTGTGCTAAATGCGTATACTGCGAAATCTATTTTCAAGTAACTGAGTGCTTCACATAATGCCAAAGTTGTCTGTTTATATTTTAATTCAATTTCTTCTATACTACTGGAATGGTCTAGCAAAATGACTACTTTCGTTCTAATTGAAATTTTAAAGTCATTAAGAAAAGGTTTATGATGAGAATCGATATAAGCTTCAGCATCCAGCTCATCACCCTCTTCCTGATGGACTTCTTTCCAACCAGTTTTCCAATCTCTAAATACCGATTTAATTTTTTGAATTAATTCTAAATCATATATTTCTGATTCATTTATATCCAGTTTATTAGGAACACTGATATCAAAGTTTTCAAGGCTATCGTATCCTTTTGTTTCTGATTTCTTACTTTGTTTTAATAATATATCATATTCTTTTACGACATCTTTTCCTTCAATAATTTCTTTTATAGTTGGATCATTTTCCTGAGTTGGGAGTTTAGATTTAATTATCTTTTCTAGCTGTTTAAATAACTCTGACTTATTCATTCCCATCCCTATATTAGATCGAGGAGTGGTCAAAGGAATTGATAATAGCGGGTCAATTTGTAATATTTTTATAACATGCCTTACCTTGTCATAAATCCAATCTGTCCCTAATCTATTATCAATTGCTTCTTTAATGCATTCACTAGAAAAATCTGTTGCTTGTTTCACCTTATCAAACTCGCTTCCAAAAAGTTCACCTTTTATGTAACCAGTAAGAAAATACTGTGAAAATGCTTCAATTATTTTATGTCTTCCATATATAGTATTTAGAAGAGGTTTTGATATCCATGACATGCCTTCATAAAAAATTATTTCATTTATCATACCTTGCCAAATATCTAAACCTAGTATTTCTACTCTTTTTGTTTCTATAGAGTTAAGAATAAATCCATAAGCATGATCTTGACGTGATACTTTTACTTTGGAAGTGTATTTTATTCTCATTGATTCATACCATAAAGCAATTCTCCACTGTCTATATCTCTGAAATTCTTCACCAGGAAAATAATTTAAAGTTGGTATACTAATCTGTTGTTTTTCAATATCAGTTTGAGGAGCTTGATCTCTAGAAATAATAACAATGACTTTAGGATTGTTAGACCATCGACGAGCAAGAAAACTTGCGATATCAAGAAGAACGTCGTTTCGTAGATATTTTTTACTATTTTCAAATGTCACATTTATCAACCAAATATCGAAATAATTATATCCATAACTTTTCTATATTCTACCTCTCCCCATTGTGTATATGTATTAGCAAAAACTATTTCAGCGGCAAGTTTGGGATCTGTACCAATATTTATTAATTTAGTATATGCTATCGTCTCTCTCAAGCTTGGTCCATAAAAAAGTTCTTCAACACCAGCAGCTTCTCTTAGTGCTCTGGCTAATTTGATAGCACGTTGTATGTTGATTAAATTATCATTATTTATTGTAGTGTGTTGTTTTATAATTTCTAGTTCTGTTTCCTCTGGCGGATAATCTAAATTAAGCCTTATTGGAAATCTACTTAATAATTGAGGTGGTAATTCTTTGGTCCCAATATGAGATAAAGGATTAATTGTAGCTACTACAAACCATTCTTCATTGGCTTTTATAGTCTGACCCTCTGCTTCTTTCAATATTATTTGTCTCCTGTCATCTAAAGCTTCATCTAATCTTAGAAGCATATCGGGTTCTGCCGCATTTAATTCATCCAAATAAAGGATACCTCCTTCTTTCATTGATTTTAACAAAATTCCTTCTACAAAACTGATTTCCCCATTTTCTATAGTTTTAGTTCCAACCAAATGAGATTCTCGTGTTCTAAGGCTAAAGTTCACAGAAAAAATATTCTTGCCTAGGTCAGATGCAAATTTTCTTACCAGAGAAGTTTTTCCTGTGCCTTTAGGACCGATTATAAGAGCAAAAAGTTTAATTTTATTAGCCTTCTTTAGTATATCAATAGATTGATTCCAATCCAGGTACTTAATGGTCTCTATTACGTTACTCATTAATAACAATACATGTTTGCTTTAATTTATAAATTAACATAACGATTAGAAATGTTATGCATTTGAGTATATCATCTGTTTTTTATTATATAAATAGTCAGTCAATAGCATCTTGTCTATTGAATCTGGACTAATATAATAAGATCTTCCATTTACATATTTCTCCATTTCATTTACATAGCTCAATAGAGAATCCTCTTCACTTATCATTATAGTATCAATCTGAATTCCATTTTTATAACATTTTTTTGCCTCAACAATAGTACGTTCGCCTATAAACTGATCAACTTGTCTATATCTATAACACAAATATACTAATTCACCAGAATGAACATCTAAATTCATTTCGTGACTTTTCTTTATTACATTTATTGTATTTTTATCGGGGATATAAAAATGAGAATATGGTCTTTGAGATAATATTTTTTGCTGTTCATTTTCATTATCAATAAAACACGCGCTAGGATGTCCATCAGTAATAAGGACAATTCTTTTATTTTCTATGGAGTTTTTTTGCAATATTTTCTTTGATAATCTCAATGCAGCTTGGTAATTTGTGTAATGAAGGAAATCAACACTTGGTTCAAAAGTTTTTAAATATGGTATATCTTGAGGATTGATTTTAGAAGCTAAGGCACCAAATCCCACCAGATTTATGATATCGGAAGGAAAATATTTTTTATGCAATATATATAAAGACCATAACGCTCTCTTTGCAGCTTCTATTCTACTTAAATCTCCATACATTGTAGAATATCTCATGGTGGAACTAAGGTCTATACAATATACTATTGAAACTCTAACATCATGAATAGTTTCATATTCTTCAAAATCTTCGATATCAAATTTTATGGGTAGCTCAATTTTGCCATTATTTTTTGCAAGTCTTAAAATTGAATTTAATAATGAATTTGGAACATTAATTAATCTAATATCATCACCGATTTCGTATTTTTTTGTGGACTCTAAAACAATAGATCCATAACCAAAATTCTTGGATTGATGTATCCCAAAGTCTCCCTTTTTTAGTTCTTTCATAACATCTTGTAAGATTTTTCCACCAATATTCACAAATCCTTTACTACTAAGCCACTTGTCTGAATTTTTTAGGTAACCTTTTTTTATAAGAGTAGCGATAATGGTTTGATTCGATTTGATGTCATCATAAGACATAGTTGTTGGAAATTTATCAGTTTTGTCACGAAAATGGTTTTCTTGATTATTTTTTTCCTTATTTTTCTTTATCATTACATTTTCCTGTAAAGTCTGTTCTAATTCCTCTAAGGAAGGTGTTCGTTCTTTGAGAATTTCTCGTTCAATTGATTTTAACAGATCTTCTAATAATTCATGACTTAGGTTCTGTTCTCCTTGCCCTTCAGTTTTTTCATTTGAAATATCCGATATATCTTCTTTTATAGGAAAATAAACAAATTTTTTTGACTTATTCATCGGTGTATTTCATAATCTCCATTTTCACTCCTATCTAAAATTGGATTATCTGTATTCCGTAAGCCCTCAAGCACCAATTCTACTATGGATGCTCTATACTCTTTGTCATGTTTATCCGAAAAAGATAGCCCAGAAGTATCAATTTTATTATATTCAAGGTTTTTTGTAAATACATCTTTTTCATTTTCAGTAAATTCTAATATTTTATTGATTATTTTTAACAAGGCTGGGAAGTTTTTCAATTGATGTTCATAATTATCAACTGAAGTAGTTCGTCCACTTCCAAGTAATTTTTGTGATATTGTGAATTTTTTATTCATATCAAATTCTTTTTTTATTAAACTAATTTCATTTCTATCGATATATTGAATATACTCTCTCGATATTTTTTTTATCGATTCTATGATTAATTTATTTAGAATTTCTATTCTATTCTGATTATTATCATCTAGTTCAGACAGTTCAAATTTGGATGTTTGTTCTATGCTGTATATATCGGAAAATCTTGGTACTGCCTTAATATTATTAATTAAAGACCTAGCTCGTTCAGCTTCACTTACTATTACTTCAATTGAATGAACAGACATTCTAACACTCACCCCTTTGTCTTGGTTAATATCTGAATTAACCCTTGCTAACTGGGTAATAGTAATAATTGTTTTTAGCATAAAAATAGGTAAAATAATATTTTTTGGATCACTTAGTTTTATTTCTTGAATTGCTATAAGCATTTCATCAATAATTTTTGTAGGGTAATGTGTTTGGATGTGACTCCTAAGTCTATCAAATAAAGGTTCTATTATTTTTCCAGAATGAGTATAATCGATTGGATTAGAAGTAGCTATTATTTTAATATCAGGTTCAAAATATACAGGATACGATCCAGTTGTAAATTTGCCTTCTTGCAGTACACTTAATAAGGAAACTTGTTTTCTCGGATCTAATACTGGTAGTTCATCGATACACAAAATTCCATGTCTAGCTTGTAATAGCTGACCTGGGGAATATGATTCTAGATTATATATTTCAACCCCTTTTTTTGCTATTTTTATGGCATCAATTTGTCCTACTAAATCCTTAACCGAAATATCAGGCGTCGCTAAAAGATATTTGTATCTTTCCGATCCACTAATCCAATCTATTTTAGTTTCTAACCCATTATTTCTAATATTATCTTCTGTTTCCTTTGAAATAGTAAATCTTGGCGAATAATGTACAATTTCTTTATCTTTTAATAAGGAAATCATTTGACTAGCAACAATGGTAGTAGGAATATCATTGGTTAATGATTCTCTTACAATGGGTATTGGTGATAAGAGACTATTAGAGATAGCTTCTGATAGTTTTGTTTTTGCTTGACCTATTTGTCCTATTAATAAAAGATCGTGACCAGCAAGGATTCCTCTATTTATAGATGGTATTACATCGTCATCATATCCAATGATTCCTCTATATGGATTTTCGCCATTTTTAAGGAGTCTTATTAGATTTCCTCTAATTTGGCCTCCAACCTTTACATGTTTATAATTTATTTCTAAGAGGTTTGCTAATGTTTTGATTTCTTTGTAATTTTCTGGAACCCCCGGAAATATTTCTTTATATTTCGGAGGAGATTGATACGAGTTTAGTACCGTCTTCTCAACGTCATTAAAATTCAATAGATTTTTTGCTAAATAAAACAAAATTTAAACATTGTTAAAAGATGTTTATATGCCACAGGACTGGAAATACTATCTTTTTGGTATAAAATTACAAAATATTTCACCAAATCAAATTTGTTATTAGTATTTTTGATGGGTTTAATTAAAATTAATTTCCTTTATATTCTAGTATGATTTTTATTTAGGTCTCTCCACTAATTTTAAGAGTGTCAACAGCAGACTATAAACATATTGTTAGAATAATGGGAAAAGATGTGGAAGGAGATAAAAAAATAACCGTCGCCCTGAGTAAAGTTAAGGGAGTTGGTTATAATTTTGCCCAAGTATTACTTCAAAAGTTAAATATTAATCCCTATATTAGAGTTGGTCTTATTACTGATAAAGAATTACATGATATTGAGGATGCTCTTAAGGATCCTAATAAAATCGGTATTCCATCTTTTTATTTTAATAGGAGAAAAGATATGGACAGTGGTTCTAACATTCATTTACTTACATCAGATTTGGATTTTATTGTTTCAAACGATATAGATAGAGAAAAAAGCATTATGAGCTGGAGAGGATATAGACATATGTTCGGATTACGAGTTCGAGGTCAACGTACTCGTACTACAGGCAGAAGAGCTAGCGCTGTTGGGGTACGCAAATCTACTTTGACTGCTCCCAAAGAACAAAAAAGCGGTGGTAAGTAATGGGCGATCCAAAAAAATCCAGAAAAACATATCGACGACCTCGTCAGATATGGACTACTGATCAGTTAAATTCCGAGCTATTCCTTATTGGTTCATATGGTCTTAGAAGCAAGAGTGAATTATGGAAATCACAAACTAAGATTGCAAATATAAGAAATCAAGCGCGTGGATTATTAGCTTTAACAGTAGAATTGCGTCAAGTACAAGAAACTAAACTTCTTAACTACCTGCATAAACGTGGATTAGTAAAAGAATCTGCATCACTAGATGATGTTCTTAATTTAAAATTGGAAGATATTTTAGAAAGACGCTTGCAAACCATCGTTATGAAAAAAGGAACAACTAAATCTCCACAACAGTCAAGACAGTTAGTAGTGCATGGACATGTCTCGATTGGAGATAGAGTTATTAATATCCCTGGCTACTTGGTCAAGAAAGATGAAGAACCTTATATTCTTTTACGTGATGAATTTATTTCCAATATTGAAAAACCTCTAACTGGTCAAGAAACAATATCAACATGATCTATTTTTCCATCTGAATTCATATCAAAGCCTTGAACAACTAATGCCAATTCATCATCATTCTTATACTTATCAAATATCTTGTTCCCATAGTTAGTTAAAGCAATTACTGCTGCTTTGGTTCCTATTGTCCTAACTCCAGCAAGAACTAGAATTTTTTTATTTTTATTATAAGGATTATTTATTTTAGCAATTAATCCATGATTATCCATGTTGAATATTCTTCCTGATTTGTCAGTTAATCCTGACCAGTAGTTATTTTCATTAAATTGAATTGGAAGGTATTTATTAAATTCAGAAGTAACAATATTGGTTCCTGGACCACCTATCAATATTAAATTAATATTATCGATATCTTTTTCTGCTTTTGCATCTACATCTAATTTAACTATGAATCCAGACGATAAATCGCATAAAGTTCCTAAATAAAAACTCAAATGAACCGCATAATGTCCATCTCTCGATGATGATTTGTATGGACCATGAGGATCAGGCGCCCCTACAACTATCAATCCTCCAAAAGAATTATCTGTGTAAAATTCTTTCAATATTGAAGGGATGTTCTTGCTATTTTTTTTTTGGGAATAGTTTGAAACTTCCAATTCATCTCCATCTTCTTCAAGTTCTAAACCAAATGAGGTACTCGTAGTAGAGTAAAGTCTAGCTGTACCTCCTCTTATTAGACTTGTTCCTACTTGTTCTATCGCTCCAATTTGAACTAATTTTCTGATATAATAATACACGGTTTGCTCAAAAAGTTTTAATTCCTTTGCAATTTGTGCTGGGTACATCGTTTTGTGAGATAATAATTCTATTATTTTCCATGCAATATTATTTGATAAAATTCTAACGTCAGCAACATCGTCAAATAATAGAATTTTTTTGCCAAATGTATTTCCATTATAATCATAAATGATAGTTTTTTTTTTCATATTATTCATTGTCTTGTTATCTATAAAATAGTTTATAGTGGTATAATTATAATCAAAATGAGTTTTTTTATTTCTATATACAATCAAATTTTATATTATGAATATTTTTGTAGTGGTACAATACTTTTATTAATAGACTATTTAAACTAAAATCATATCTAAATATCGTTAATAATGTGCTCTATAATAGGATATGTTGGAAAATTTTCTGCAGCATCTGTTCTTGTTAAAAGTTTAAAGAAAATGGAATATAGAGGGTATGATAGTGTTGGAATAGCTACTCTTGAAAGCGATAAAATCCTAGTCCGAAAAGGCGTAGGTAGAGTAATTGAAGTTGATAACTCTTTACAACTATATAAAATGCCAGGACAAATAGGAATAGGGCATACGCGTTGGGCTACTCATGGTGGTATAAATAAATCTAATGCACATCCTCACACAGATTGTGAGAATAATGTAGTTGTAGTTCATAATGGAATAATAGATAATTATCAACAATTAAAGAATAATCTTATAGAACAAGGTCATGTTTTTCAAAGTCAAACTGATAGTGAAGTAATTGCACATTTGATCGAAACTTATCTTAAAAAGTTTGATATCAAAAGGGCTATTATTGAAACATGTAAAAAAATACATGGTTCTTATGCTTTTGTTGCAATATTCAAATCTGGAATAGTAGCTGGTACCAGATTAGACGAACCATTAATTATTGGAATTGGAAACAATGGTAATTTTATCTCCAGCGACGTATTGGGATTTTTAGAACATACTGACAAAGCTATTTTCCTTGATAACCACGATATCGTTATTCTTGACGATCAAAATATCAATTTATTTGATTTCAATGGTAACGATATTTCAAGACCAATAACTCAAGTCGCGTGGGAATTAGGAGATCTTGACAAAGGCAAATATGCTCATTATACGATAAAAGAGATTCATGAACAGAAAAAATCTATACCTATGGCTTTTCAGATAGACAAAATGTCAATTAAAAGAGCAATTGATCTTATTTCCTCTTCAAAAAGTGTTTTTATTACAGGAAGTGGAACTAGTTATCATTCTGCTTTATTAGCAAAATACCTTTTCTACAAATTTCCAAAGATAAGAACAGAAATAATCATGTCAAGTGAATTCGAATATGTGTCTGGACTTATAGATGAAAACTCACTCTTGATAGCAATTTCACAAAGCGGTGAAACAGCGGATGTTTTACATTCCGTAAAAATAGCAAAACAGCATAAAGCAAAAGTTTTATCACTTGTAAATATATCAACTTCCTCATTATGTAGGTTGAGCGATCATTATATTTCTGTAAATTGTGGACCAGAAATAGGTGTAGCAGCAACAAAGAGTTTTACTGCGCAATTGGCAATAATATATTCGCTAATGGATAATTTTTACAAAAATAATAAGCCATTAGAAATATCCTTAGATGAATTTAGTAACGCTTTAAATGAAATTTTAGAAGATAGTTCGTATTTGGAAAAAATATCTGAAGATATAAAATCTGTCAAAGATATTTATATTTTAGGTACATCTTTTCATTATCCTATTGCACTAGAAGGAGCTTTAAAAATAAAAGAGCTTGCCTATATTCATGCTGAGGGTATAGCTGCTGGAGAAATTAAACATGGTCCATTAGCATTGATCGAGCCAAATACAATAGTTATAGTGCTTAATCCAGAAGACGAAACATACTCTAACATCTTAAATAGTATAAATGAAATGAAATCTCGAGGGGCAACAATTATTGGAATATCAAATAAAAATAATGATCTGTATGACTATTTTATTAGATTGCCTTTAGTTAACAAATATTTATATCCAATCATTGAAATTATTCCACTTCAAATACTATCTTATTATCTCGCAATAAAAAGGAATGCTAATCCGGATTATCCAAGAAATTTAGCAAAATCAGTAACCGTAAAATGAAGGATTCATTGCATATCCTAAGAATATCAAACTGATTTGATGTAGAGTTTTTCTTCGATATTTTTTTCGTATTCTTTTTCTATATATTTCAACAATTTTTTTCCATTCAACTTTCCTCTTTCTTTTATTATTGTCGCGATGGATACTCCTCCAGCACCAACTCCCTCTTTAACATAACCATTTGCAAATGATCTGAGTCCTTGCTTTGTAGATTCATTCATATGTAAATCCACAACGAACATACCTATATTTTCATCAATAGATAACACTAAATTTTTAAAATCTGCAGATTGATCATTATAAACGTATTTAGTTGTACCTATTGAAACATTATCAGTTGTAATATTCAGATTTTTTAAAATTGATAAAATAGCACACATCTGGGTTCCCCCTGCAAGCATGACTTTTATACCCTGTTCACTGGCTCCTTGTACAATACCTGTTATTGAAGGCATCATAGGATCGCCTAATAAAGATATAGCATCAAAAGGTTTATTTTTCAACGAACCAAAACTAATATTGTTATTTTTCATACTTTGTCTTACAACTGTGTTTTTTAAATTGTGAGGATTATTTGACATACTACTACTTACCTTGTTTTCTGCGTTTATACCTAAGGAAAGCATTACTCCCAAAGCCGTCGTAGTGCCACCTGGTATACTTTCTCCTAAAATTACAAGATCGTTATTTTTAGAAATCTGTTTACCAAGAATTAAGCCATATCTATAAGCTTTGTCAACATCTTCAGGTTTCATTGCTATACCTTTTGAGATATTGTAGCCGGGTGGTAAATAAAATGAAAAAACAGGAATATCTGGTTTAACTTTCACTCCTGCATCGACTACAATAAAAGGAATATTTCCAATATCTAACATAGTTTTTGTTATTATTGCAGGGGTTGGTTTTCCATCCGGAGTTGCGGGGACTCCATGTATGCAATTACATTTCCCATAATGAAGATATTCTGCGTCAGCCACTGGTGTATATTTTATCAGATCTTTGTTAGCACCTGCAGCAGAAATTCCTGAAATTTCACTAGTATCTGTGTGTGAAATAACACAAATGAAAATAGACTTATTTGACTCTAAATATAGATCAAATTTACCATTTACTATTGTAATATCATTATACTTTTCCATCAATTTAACTATCTTCACCAGTGATAAATTTTACAAATTGTTCTTGTGTCCTAGGAACTAAAACATAATTGTTCTTCTTTTCTTCCCCTATTGTGGAGCTTGATTTGTATCCATAATTATGACCTGGATAAATAATAAGATTGTCATCTAAATTTGATAGTTTTTCAAATAGACTGTTGTACATTTCTTTAGGGTTGCCGCCTGGCAAGTCAGTTCGACCGCAATTTCCAACAAACAATGTATCACCAGTGATAATTATTCTGGAATCGATAATTAGACATATGCTATCATTAGAGTGTCCTGGTGTGAATACTACTCTCAACTGTGTTTTCCCAAGTGTAATTTCATCTCCATCATTCACTGAAATATCGTGTTTTATTTTAGAATTTTGATGTTGAATTACTTTACATTTTGTAATTTCTACTATTTGATCGTTACCTAATATATGGTCAAAATGAGAATGTGTATTAATAAGATACTTCACTTTATATTGATTAATCTTTAAAAGTTCAAATATTTTTTCTAAATCCCAAGATGGATCTATAATTGCTGTTTCTTTTTCTTCATCGTCTATTATTAAATAAGTAAAATTCGCCATATTTCCTACGGATATTTGTTCTATTTTGAAAGTCATATTAAATTACTCCTTCCTCTGTTTCAATAGGTATGCCTATCTTCTTTAATATTAAATTGCCTGTATATTGGTCATTATTTATTAATCCTGATTTAATTCTATGAAACGTTATTGTTGTATCTGCTTTTATGCATTGAGATACGGTTTCCCCATTATCGGGATTTAGACCTGAAGGTATATCTACAGAAATAATATATCCCTTTGATTTATTTATTAGTTTAATAATTGTTAAATGTGGGTTTAGAATGTCACCTTTAATGCCAGTGCCAAATATTCCGTCGATAACTATATCAGCATTCAGTATGTCTTTTTTTATTTCTGTATCTATATTCTTTAATATTATTAATTCTATCGTTCTATTCATTTTATTAACAATTTGAAAGTTTGTTAAAGCTTCGTCTGTCTTGATTGATTCTGAATCTCCTAGTACTATAACCTTGAGATTGATATTCAAACTAGCTAAATGTCTCGCTGCTACCATTGCATCCCCGCCATTATTTCCAGTTCCACAAACTGCTAATATTTTTAAATTTTGAAGTTCTTCATTTTTAAATTTTTTTAATATGAACTCTGCTATTCCAAAACCTGCATTTTCCATCATTAGCATCTTTTTCATACCAAATTTATTATGGCCTATATTTTCGATTTTATACATCTGTTCTGATGTAATAATCTTTTCTTGAAATTTTTTGCTAATGGAGCTTTGTTTCTTAATTTTAATAATATTTTGGTACATTTTGATCTTTATGAACATGAATTAATATTTAATTTATTTAATTTGATATCCTCATTTTGTTTTTCTTTATGGGCATCTTGTAATCCTGAAAACTTATTTCTTTTGAACCTCGATTCGTAATTACAAATGTTTTTCCATTGTAATTACATTTTATCTGAGGTGTTTTTCCAATTTTCCATATCGGTTCAATAATTTTATAATATTCTACTAGTTTCCTTTTTTCATAACTTGATTCATTATTGATTTTAATTCTCTTTTTTCTTAGAAATTTAAATGCCAAAATTACATGTTTATATTTATAATATCTGAACATTTTTACAATTGAAAAACACCTTTCGATCTGATCACTAGGGACATACAGCGATTCCCCTGTACCAGACTTAGCTTCAATAGCTAATAAAATTGCTTTATTATTGTTTACAGCAATTATATCTGGAAGGCCCACACTTGAACCACCTAGTCTTTTAGCAATCCAATATCGATTATTCAGTCTATTCACAATTGAATATTCATAACTATATCCTCTACTTCTACGAATATTACCCAAGTATTTTTCTATTCCATATTCAAACTTTAATTATATTTAGTTTTAAAAACTATCCAGGATATTTAGATTAGACTTTAAAACCTATATTATGAGTACTAACCAATAACTACATGACATCTGAAAAGGTAAATATTTCACTTAAATCTATTCATGACGAATTAAAATCAATAGAAAGCAGACGAGAATATTTAATAAAAGAATCTCGCGAAGTTGTTATTCTGTGCAGTCAGGCTATTGTATCCCTTCATCAAAATAATTTACAGGAGAGTGAAGGAAAGTTGAATAAAGCTAGGAACCTCTACTTGTCTTTAAAAAAAATGGCTCAAGATGATCTATCACGATATTTATCCATACCTGAACAAGAATTAGTAGAAGCTAGTCTATTTATGAATATAGTAAAAAATGAAACTTTGTTTGGAATTGAAGATATCGGTGTTTCTAACCAAGCATATCTATTTGGTATTTTAGATTGTATCGGTGAGATAAAGAGAATGGTTTACGATATGGTTAGATATGGAAAATTTGAGAAAGCCGAATATCTTTTTACAATAATGCAAGAAATTTATGGCAATCTTTATCCCTTTGCAATATATGACAATATAGTAAATGGTATTAGAAAAAAGCTAGATGTAAGTAAAATCTTAATTGAAAATACCAGAGAGTTGATAACAGAAGAATCGAGGCGTACAATACTAATTGAATCACTAAAAAAATTAAATGATACACTATAATCAACTGAATTTATTCTGTAAATTATATGAAATTTGGAGTAAAGTTAATTAGAAACTACACTAAATTTTTCTCCATATTAAATGACAGATCATGAAAAAGTAGTAAAAATATTAGATGATGCTATTCGAAAAGGAAGCAATGTCATAACTGAGGAGGATGCAAAATCTATACTATCAATATATGGGATTAGAGTTCCAGACTATTCAATTGTAACTACAGATTCGGAGGCCATGACTAAAGCAAAGGAGATTGGCTTTCCCCTTGTTGCGAAAATTGTGTCCGATCAAATCTTGCATAAAACTGATGTTCAGGGTGTAAAGATTGGATTACAAAATGAAAATGAAGTTAGAGAAACATTCTTGGATATGTATAACCGTCTTTCAAAAGAATACAAAATAAAGGGCGTTCTCTTAGAAAAGATGGTTCCTAAAGGAATCGAGCTAATAGTTGGATTGCAAAATGATCCTCAATTTGGTCCAGTAATAATGCTTGGATTAGGAGGAATCTATACGGAATTATTTAAGGATGTATCTTTTAGAGTTCTTCCGATATCTAAAGAAGATGCGTTAGATATGATAAATGATTTAAAAGCTAAAGAGATCCTAAAAGGGTTTAGGGGAGCACAAGAAATAAATTTAGATATGCTGTGCGATGCCATTATTAAAATTGGCGATTTAGGCTTCGATATGGCTGAATACATCAACAGTGTTGATTTCAATCCAATTATAGTTTATCCAGATAGCTATTATGTTGTTGATGCAAAAATTATTCTCGCATCAAATACTGATAAAAATATAGTTTCTCAATCAACCCCTGACTCAAGCTACATGGATGTATTCTTTAACGCGAATTCTATTGCATTGATAGGAGCCTCACCTGAGGAAGGTAAAATAGGTAATTCTGTTTTAAAAAGTCTATCTAAATATGATTATAAAGGAAAAATATATCCAGTAAATGCAAAAGGCTATGATGAAATTTTAGGATTAAAAGCTTATAAAAATCTAGGAGATATAACCGAAAATATAGATCTAGTTATAGTAACTGTTGATTTAAAATTTGTTCCATCTATATTGGAAACATGTGGAAAAATTGGCATACATAATATGGTGATAATTTCAGGAGGTGGAAAGGAATTAGGAGGAGAAAGGGCTGAAATAGAACAAAAAGTTAAGGAATTGTCTTCTAAATTGAATGTCAGAATAATTGGTCCAAATTGTATCGGTATGTTTAATGGGGAAAATCGATTAGATTGTGCTTTCCAAGGACATGATAGGATGGTAAGACCTAGAAGAGGAGATGTGGCATTTCTATCTCAAAGTGGAACTATAGGAATTGCTTTTATGGAGACTTCCGACTCTTTTGGAATGAGTAAAATGATCTCTTACGGTAATCGTTCTGATGTTGACGAAGCAGATATGATTTGGTATTTATCAGAAGATCCTAAAACAAATGTAATAGGTCTTTATGTTGAAGGTCTAGGAGATGGTAGGAAATTCATGAATACCGCCAAGAAAGTTATAAAAGAAAAAAAGAAACCAGTTGTAGTTTTTAAAAATGGACGAACTCAAAGAGGTGCAAAACAGGCTGCATCACATACTGGTTCGTTAGGCGGATCATATTCCGTTGTTAAAGGCGCGTTTGATCAGGCTGGTATTATATCAGTAGATAGTTATGAGGAATTAACGGGTGCATTAAAGGCTTTAACTTGGCAACCTGTGCCCAGAGGAAACAAGGTCGCATTGGTTACTAATGGTGCTGGACCTATAATTGCTGCAATAGATCACTTTGAAAAACTAGGATTAAAAATAGCTGATTTAAGTGAAGAGACTAAGAGAAAATTTAAAGAACATTATCCTGCGACTTATGTTATAGGTAATCCTCTTGATGTAACAGGCTCGGCAAACGCTGATGATTATAGATTCGCTATTCAAACATTTATGGAAGATCCTAACGTTGATATTATAATGCCATGGTTCGTTTTCCAAGATGATCCCCTTGAAGAAACTATAGTCGATATTTTAGCGGATTTTCAAAAACAAAAGAAAAAACCCATTTTATTGGGTGCTTTAGGTGGGCCATTTACTATTGATATTTCGAAGAGGCTAGAAGATAATCAAGTACCGGTATATCATTCAGTAGTATCATGGGTTACAACAGCTGGTGTACTAGCAAAATGGTCAGAACTCCAAAGTAAAAAATAACTTGAGGTACTAAAGACAGGGAAAACTTATATTCTTTTTCAAATATAAGTACCATATGGAAAGTACTCAACAATCACAAATAGTAACTGTTACTTCAAAAGCTGCAGAAAAAGTTAGTGAATTCATGAAACAAGAGGGTAAAGACAGTTTATTCCTACGTGTTTACGTTACTGGTGGGGGCTGTTCTGGATTATCTTATGGTATGGGCTTTGAAGAAAATTCAGAAGAAGATGATCTTGTTATTGAACAAAACGGGATCAAAATTTTAATAGATAATTATAGCCAAAGATACCTAAAAGGGGCTAACATTGATTATATTGATAGTTTAATGGGCTCTGGGTTTAAAATTAACAATCCAAATGTAACCAAAAGTTGCTCTTGTGGTCATTCTTTCTCAACAGAGTAATACCTTATTTTTCACTTTCTTTCAAGTTATAAAAATTTATAATAATAAGAATAGAATAATATTTATAAAAATTTATAAAGAATTTATTTTAGGGCCATAATCCTCGTATATTGATTGCATCAACAACTCTGTTTATTGCTAGTAAGGTTGCAGCTTTTCGCATATCTACATTGTATTTTTGATGAGTATCATAAACATCAAAGAATGATTTTGTTATATTTGTATCAAGTCTATTGTTAACTTCTTCTTCTGTCCAGTAATCTCGTCTTAAATTCTGTAACCATTCAAAATAGGATACAGTTACACCTCCTCCATTAGCTAGTACATCTGGAATTACTAGGATGTCTTTTTTAAATAAAATTTCGTCTGCTTCCGGAGTTGTAGGACCATTTGCAGCCTCTGCTATAATTCTTGTTTCTATTTTATCAGCGTTATTTTTCGTAATTTGGTTTTCCAGAGCTGCAGGAATAAGTATAGTACACTCAGTTTCAAGAAGTTCTTCATTAGAAATTGATTTTGAGTCTCTAAAACCTGTTACACTACCGGTTTCTTTTTTAAATTTCATCAAAGCATCAGTATCTAGACCATCTTTATTAGCTATTGCTCCTTGAGAGTCTGAAGCTGCTATCACTTTAGCACCTTGTTCTTCTACTAGTTTTGAAGAAAATTGTCCTGCATTGCCAAAACCTTGAACAACAATAGTTCCGCCTTTCAAATTGAGGTTTAATTTTTTGGCAGCTTCCCTCACAGTAAAAGCTAAGCCCCTACCAGTTGCTTCATTTCTCCCTAATGAGCCACCAATTGCTATTGGTTTTCCAGTAATTAACTCTGGTTGAACGTAATTACCTTTTAGAGCAGAATAGGTATCCATAATCCAAGCCATTTCTTTACCACCTGTATAAACATCGGGAGCAGGAATATCCTTATACGGACCAATAATGTCAGCTATAAGATATGCAAATCTCCTAGTCATTCTTTCTAGTTCATTTTCTGACATCTGTTTAGGATTACATATTATTCCGCCTTTGCCACCTCCATACGGAATATTAGCGATTGCACATTTCCATGTCATCCACATCGATAATGCTTTAACTTCCTCTAAGGAAACATTAGGATGATATCTAATTCCACCTTTACATGGGCCTCTTGCATCATTATGTTGCGATCTGAATCCCGTAAACACTTTTATCGAACCATCATCCATCTTAGTTGGGATAGAAACAGTCAAAACTCTTTTCGGATTGGCTAATATCTCTAACATTCCTTTATCTAGGTTTAAAATTTTTGATGATTCTTCTAGTTGCTTTAATGCTACTTCAAATGGGTTTATTTTTTCATTCAAATTAGATGAAGACATATATTTTTATTCATATTGTGTTGTATTATATTAGATAATAAATATATCTCTAAATATTATCTTTTTGCATTTTTTTTAAAATATTGAAACGAAGTTTCTCATCATCAATATTTAAGTATTCAATATTAAGCGAGGATGCTATTTTTTCTAATTTTTCCCTTTCTGTTGATATTGGTCCTTGTATTATCCTACCAATACGCAAATTGTTATCGTTATTATAACTATCAAATAAATCATTATTACCTTTAATTTGATTAATTTCTTTTAGAAGACTTTGCTTGGAGTTATTATATTCTTTTAGTGCTTTACCTAAATGTCTCCCCATATTTGGAAGTTTTTTGGACCCAAAAAGCAAAAAAATAGTAATCAAACCAATAATTATCCATTCCGATCCGCCTATTCCCATTATTTATATTATAATTTGATATACTTTAATATTAATAAAATTTTTTTCTATTTTATCATAAATTAATGTTACACTGTTAAATATTTTGAAGATTTGGAAAAAATTATTATTAAAAATCATTTTAAGTTCAAGGTTTGGTCAAAGCACTTATATTCGTGCCAATCACCCATAATTTTACTTTAATATAAACATGAGGTTATGGAATTGCCTAATACTGGTATAGTAAAATATCACGTAAAATTAAGTTTCGAGGTAGACGGACTCGTAGAAAAAGCAGATATAATAGGTGCTATTTTCGGACAAACAGAAGGTCTATTAGGACCTGAAATGAATCTTAATGAATTACAAAAAGTATCAAAGGTTGGTAGAATTGAGGTAAATGTTGATACAAAACCCAATGTTGCCAAAGGCGATGCTCTAATTCCAATGAGTACAGACATTTCAACTGCCGCACTTATAGCAGCTGCAATAGAAAGTATAGATAAAGTTGGGCCATTTCAAGCACATTTCATTTTATCTGGAATTGATGATATACGTGCAATAAAGAAAAAAGTAATAGTCGATAGAGCAAAAAAAATCGTTCAAGAATGGGCAACAAAAACTATTAGCGAAGGTGAAGAAATGCTCAAAGATGTATATGATGCAAGTAAACCAGGTAAACTTACTACATTTGGAAAGGGACAACTCGCATGTGGAACAGGTGTATTTAATGCTGATTGGATTATTTTAGTAGAAGGTCGAGCCGATGTAATCAACCTTCTGAGAGCTGGGTTTGACAACTCTATTGCTATAGAAGGTGCGAAAATTGATGAAAGTATTACCCACCTTACTGAAGGAAAAAAAATAATAGCTTTCTTAGATGGTGATAGAGCTGGAGATCTAATTTTAAAAGAATTGCATGGTTTGGTTAAAATAAATAAAGTTTTTAGAGCGCCGCCTGGAAGAGAAGTTGAAGAATGCACACCACTAGAAATAACTGAGATTTTAAACAATGCAGTAGATGATTCAAAAGATGACTCTAACTTTCCAGTTAAAAAACAACAGTCTATTACACAATCTAGTAGAAAACACTATAAAAGCGAAAGAGAGAAAAATACATATCAGCAAGTACAACCACATTTTAATCAATTTGAAACTTATCCGATCCCTAAGGATGATAAAGAGTTACAAAACGATAGTGAATCAAAATCCGTAATTAAAAATCTATACTCTCAAATCAATGAAACTTTAGAAGCGATCATTTTGGACAATTCAATGAATACTATTATGAAGGTTCCTGTATCTGAGATTGTTAAAAAGCTTTCTGATTCGTCAGGAGGTAAAATTTTAATATTAGACGGTATAGTTACCCAAAGGTTAATCGATGCTTCTAACAAGGTAGGTATAGAACAAATCATAGGACATAGATTGGCTGATATTAAACGTAGTTCGTCAATTAAAGTAAGCACATTCAATGAAATGGGCTTACCCTAATTATTTTTATGAATTCAATTAATTTTCAACATATACTAATTCTCTCAGAATTATTGTTGTGTGGTGCAAAGAATAATTATATTGAGTTAACCACTAGTGAAATAGCCCAAAAAATAAAGCGATCGCAACAATTAGCTTCTAAAGACTTGCTTGATTTGGATTTTTTAGGATATATAAATAGAAATAAAAAGAGTAAAAAATATGCTATAAAGGTTACAGAAAAAGGCTATCAAGAGGTATATAACTTGTTTTTGATATTAAAAGCTGCTATAGAATCTTTCAAATACGTTATTGATTTTGAGGGTTATGTTATCTCTGGTATGGGAGAAGGTGCGTATTATATGTCTTTAAACGGATACAAAAAGCAATTCAAAGAAAAATTAGGTTATGAACCTTATCCTGGGACACTTAACATTAAATTAAATTCTACACTGTATGTAGAGGCTAAAAAAGAGATGTTAAAATATCCTTCAATTAAAATTGATGGATTTAGCGACCAATCTAGAACCTTTGGCTGGGTTAAATGTTATCCTGCTTACATTAATGACAGTACCAATGTTAATTCGTCGATCTTAATTTTAGAACGAACTCATTATGATGATTCTATAATGGAAATAATAGCACCGTTTTCAGTTAAAGAACAATTTTCATTAAAAAATGGGGATACTGTAAAATTGAAAGTTAAAATGCATTATCCAAACGATGCACCAAAATCATATCTTATAGAATGAATCGCCTAGACTTTGTTTTAATGATGAACTCTTTATATTTGGAATCGGTGAATTCAATCTCAATATTCTAACATTAATGTTTCTTTTCTTACAATTTTCTGCAATATATTTCTCTGTATGCAATTGATCATAACCTAATGCGATAATATCAGGTTTTACATATTCGACTGTATCAAATAACGATCCTTCTTTACCTATTAATGCTAAATCTACGAAACTTAATGAAGAGACCAATTCCTTTCTTAAATCTTCATCATGTAATATTATTCTGTCCTTTTTAATTTTTGTAGCTGTATATTTCGTTGCAATTACTACTACCAATAAGTCTCCATGAGATTTTGCTGTTTTAAGTGTAAATAGATGACCCGGATGTAATATGTCAAAAACACCTCCTACGAGAACTATTTTCATTGTTTCTCTGCCTAACGTAGTGAGTTTATATTGACTATCTTGGTTTTTTTCTATGAATCCTAGACTAATTAATCTTGGTATCCTTGACTCAAAGAAATTCCCATCAATTTGATATTTCTCTTGTAAATAATCTAAAAATGAATTTGCTGGCTCCAAACTATCTACATAAAGAGCTTTCATAATAGCTTTATCTATTGTTTTCAATTTTCTCCTGTGGTATTTAGTTATGAAGATTCATAAATTATATATTCGTTTTATAGTTAATATTATTAGACTTATGCATGGATATGAATTGCAAAAATTTACAAATAATAGTACCGATAAATTTTTTCTGATAATATTTTTATAGGATTATTTAGACTTAATACTAAATTGGTCAAATTTTGTCCTGAATGTGGTGGGGAGTTAAAAATGGATACATCAACTAAAAACTTTATATGTAAAAGTTGTGGTCTCTATGCCTCCAGAGATAAAATTGAGGAATTAAAAGATAAATCACAGATTGATTCTTCTGATTCCAAAAAGAGAATGCATGATGATTATTTGGATTGGTGGCAATCCTCAAAAAAAGAAAAACGAAGAAATTAATAATTTGATTAAAAGAATTCTTTGGTTTTTTGATTAATTTCTTTATATAATGAGATCGTCTGTTCTTCCTTTCTAGTTCTTAGTACTGTTATTAACTCTGTTTCTTTTATATAATTAATTGATAGTATTCTATTTACGATAATATTTCTTAGATCATCCAAATTTTTAGATCGAATTTTAATCATCAAATCGAATTTATTATAGATCTCGTGTATTTCTAAAATTTCATCTATTTCCATAAGATTTTTTGTTGTTTCCTCTGTTCTTCCGTTTTCTATTTTTAAATTTATAAATGCTAAATGATCATATCCAAGTAAATTATTATCCACAATTATAGTAAATTTTTTAATAATTCCTAACGTCAATAGTTTTTTTACTCGCGTGTGTATAGTTGCATCTGAGATCCCGATCTGTTTTGCTAATTCCACAAAAGGTAAAGACGAATTTTTACTTAAGACATCCAAAATTCTACAATTAACATAATCTAATATGTTCGGCTTAATATTCATGATTCTTCATTAATCCTAATAAATATAATAATATTAATCTGACATTTCATATCTTTTTTAGTTAACATCGAGGGTAATATTAGGAAGGAAGTGAAAAACGGTATTTAGGACTAAAAGACAGACTATCTTTCTCGGTGTCAAAAATTGGTAAATATTTCTATTTAACCAATGAAATAAAATGAATAATAGAGCTAGTTGAATTAAATAATCAAAAATAAAAATTTACATATATGCAAAATCGAATTCTTTGTTCAAAGTGTCGAAATAAACAAAGTATCTATTTTAGACAATATTCAGGTGAGTATCTCTGTAAGTTATGCTTTATATTTTCTATTGAAGAAAAAACATCTAGAACTATCTCAAAATTCTCAATGGTTAATTATGGAGATAAAATTGCAGTTGGTGTTTCAGGAGGTAAAGATAGTCTTTCCCTTTTATTAGTTTTAAAACACCTTTTTGAGAGAAAGAAGACTAATGATCTAGTAGCAATTACAATAGATGAAGGGATAACAGGTTATAGAAATGAATCCCTACAAATCGTAAAAGAATTTTGTTCTAAATTGAACATTAAAAATGAAATTTTTAGTTATAAAGAATTGTTTGGAGTAGACATGGACGAATCAATGTCAATACGTCCATCAAAAAAAATGACTTCCTGCTCAATTTGTGGGACTTTCAGGAGGAGAGCGATAGATATAGCGACAGATTATGTAGGGGCAAATGTTATCGCAACAGGTCATAATCTTGATGATCAACTTCAATCATTTGTAATAAATGTTATTGCGGGAGATGTAAATAGAATTGGATGGACGTATCCTGAACCTGTTTATTATGGAACAAAAAAAATAAAAAAAATTAAACCATTTATAGAAATTTATGAAAGAGAAATAGTTTTTTATGCACTTCAACAAAATATACCATTTCAATCAGAACAATGCCCATACCAAGATGAAAGTATTAGGAGTGAAATCAGGGAATTCTTTAATTCTTTAGAGGAACATAGATCTGGTATAAAATATAATGCTTATAATTCTATTTTGAAAATATCCAAAATATTGAAAGCTAATGATAATTCGTTGAAAAATAGATGTAATAACTGTGGATACGAGTCAACAAGACCTATTTGTTCAGTTTGCAACAATCTAAAAATTTTAACTTAATACTATTGCTCGAAAAGATTATCATGTTGTGGTGAAAATCTTTAGGGGAGCAAAGACTTTTGAACTATCTTTGATATTCTAGTTGGAACATTATATCCTACCAAAATATTAGTAAATACTATCTAAATCTAGATATCTGCATTCATGTAAGTTGATAATAATCTTATACTTTTTGAAATATAGCATTGAAAAAAATATTAGTACATTTGGGAAAAATTCAAATTTAAAATATATGATTAGTAGAAAAATCAACCACGGAATATAAGTATGTGACTTAAACATTAGATATATATTATATAAACTTAATATAGAATTTTTCTTTTAAAATATTGACAGGCATTGAATAAAAAAATTATACTATTATTAATTTAAAAATTAAATTATTTTATGCATTTCACTAATTTCATTTTCAAAGCCAATGGCGTATCTTTAAGAAATCATCTATAGGTTCGTTTTTAAGAATTTTTATTAATGCTTCAGCTTGAGGAACCGAAAGGAGTGGTTTACTAAAATGGTTATCCAAAGCTATTCTTGGACATGCAACTTGAATGAAAGCATCGATTCCTTTAAAATTTCTTAACCTCTCTTCAGTAATTTC
>JALDXL010000002.1:0-44834 GCA_032155045.1 Nitrososphaerales archaeon | reverse complement strand
AGAAAATACAAATACAAAGAATACATAACAATAAAGGTGGATGTTCTATTTCTGAAAAATTTAGCAATCAATTATAAGAGATAGGACATACACAGCTAAATCCATTTTGTTAATTTAACAGGTCCATTTAATATAAAGATTGTTCATATAAATTGAACCAAACTTAATTTTATATAATTTTTGGATCGGTAGTATTTTATTAAATTATCGTCAATAAACATTGAAATAACAGCAATATTTATTATCAGAAATACTTTGAAATTTACAAAATCATTTCTTATTTATTTTCTCCTTCTCTTTGTTCCTATTTCAGTTATTTTAGATTTAGTTCATGCTGACCATATTATTATATTTATTATTTCAGCAATAGCATTAATACCACTTGCAAAACTCATAGGTGATTCAACAGAACACCTTGCTACACACTACGGTTCAACTTTAGGATCTCTACTAAATGTGACCTTTGGGAATGCAGCTGAAATAATAATTGCTGTAGTCGCTATAAATGCAGGTTTACTTGATCTCGTAAAAGCATCAATTACAGGTGCAATTCTTGGAAATATTATGCTTATTTTTGGTTTAAGTATGATTGCAGGAGGTATTCGTCAAAAAGAACAATTATTCAGCCGTGAAAATGCTGGACTCCAGTCTACTATGATTTTCCTAGCTATAATTGGGTTAGCGATTCCTACTGTCTTATCGAGTACTATACTAAACCCTGCAGAATTTGAAAATCAACTCAAGATACAGTTTTTAAGTGATGCATTAGCAATTTTGTTATTATTAGTATACATAGCAGGAATTATATTTACATTTTATACTCATAAATACTTGTTTGTTTCTCCGCATATAGAAACAGAAAATAATAGTCACAGTGTTAGTAATAATAAACATTGGCATAAGAAAAAAGCATTTTTAATGCTAGCAATTAGCATGGTTGGAGTCGTAGCTATAAGTGAGATTTTAGTTGGTTCGGTAGAAGAAACTGGCAAGCAATTAGGTTTTGGAGAGGTATTTGTGGGAGCTATTATAATAGGAATAGTAGGTAATGCTGCAGAACATAGCAGTGCAATCATTCTTGCACGAAAAGGTAAAATAGATTTATCTATAGGAATAGCAGCTGGTTCAGGAACACAAATTGCACTGTTTGTAGTACCAATTTTAGTAATATTTGGAATAATTTTGAATCAACCATTTACCTTAGAATTTACTATTTATGAATTGGTTACATTATTTCTTGCTGCAATTATTCTTAATCTAATTGCACATGATGGTAAAAGTAATTGGTTTGAGGGAGTAATGCTTACTGCAGTATATATCATTATTGCTATTGGATTCTATTTTATTGGTTGAAGAAAATATCAAATTCAAATATCGTAAACCATTGATCTGTACTAATTGTGATAAATCCAAAAAACATGATGGAAAACTTTGTATATGTAAAATTTGATTAATTTTTGATTCTTAGAAATGCTAGAATAATAAAATATCAAAGGTGATCAGATTCAAATTGTGAAATCTCAAATTGAGTGATTCCTAGTGGATATCATACAAACGATTAAAATAATAGTAAAGACAAGAAGTATTCAGGTAGTTATTAATAAATTGAGAGAATTCGAAATTGTAGAATGAAGCTTTTGTAGAACTACAAAATGAATAACTCTATTGGGAAATTTTGAATATACGTAAATAGAACAAATACTACCACAAATTAATTTATAAGATAAATCTGTCTAGTAAAACAAAAATGATGGTATTGTATGTTGTGGTAGTGACATCCTTCCTTATGTTTGGAACTCTCATATCCGAAAAGAGAGCAGATGGGACTATATGTTTTGATTGTCCAGGAGAGGCAAATAAGCATCTAGATGAAGCTAAGAAATCTCTTGACTCTGGAGATATAGAATGAGCTAAAAAACATATTGATCCAGCAAAAGGATTACTTGAAAACTCCACTAGCAAATAATCCTAAACTAACCTACTAAATAAAGAGAGAAATGTTAACTTAATACTATTCCACCTCTAATTTTGAATACAAGTGTATTTCTGGTTCTTGCATTGTATAGATAGATAAATAAATTGATCTAATTGTATACATGTGTTAGATCACAATTTCTGTTTTGATTTGTATTACATGGATAGTAATCATCAAATAATTCTGTTCTATCTTTAAAGTATTGCATTACTCTTTCTATCAAACTCTTCTCCAAAGGCGAATGCAAATGATGTTTCAAATTCAGAAAATTGCATGCTTGTGGATACCATTTACCACCATCTGTGTAAACTGTATGTCTACCATATTTGGATACAAGAGATCTAATGAAATTCTCTGCTACAAACATGTTTCTTTCATTTGAAATATGTATTCCTAGTATAGTTCGATGAATCGGTTCAGTTGAAATCCATAACCAATAATTATGGTTTCCAATCTGAATAACAGTTTCATCTATGATGAATGCGGTTACTCTGCTTCTCTTGTAAATTTGACATGATCCAAATCTTTGTATCCACTTCCAAACAGCAATATGACTCCTATTTTGATCCTTGAATAGTTCCAGTGCTTTGGATGTGCTTCGTAGACTGAAACCAAGAAAGTACAAATACAAAGAATACATTACTATACATGTGGATGTTCTATTTCTTTCAAATAATCTAATGACCATAGATTAGAAATAGAACATTCATAGCTTTAGCTCTTTCGTTAAGTTAACACAGCCTAAAATATGCTTTATTTTTAATATATGCACGAGAACCGAATCAATATTAAATAACATATTAAGAAAAAATAATATTTCTTAAAAAATAAGTTTTGTTCTTCATTTGAATATATTAATTAATACATTACTCGCCTTCTTTAATCGAAAATCTTTATTATTATTTTCTTTTGTATCATTATACATAAAACAAAAAACTGTATTCAGTTATGTACATGAAATAGATTATATTTATTTTGCATAGATGGATAATAATCATCAAACGATTCAATTCTATCTTTGAAATACTGATTTACCTGTTCCATTAGACTTTTCTCTATTGAAGAATGTAGTTAATGTTGTAATCCAATTACATTACATGCTTCGTCATAAAGGTTCCACCATCTGTGTAAACTGTATGTCCACCATATTTTTCAACTAATGATCTAAATAAATCTCGGCAAAAAAAATGTATCTCTTTGAAATATATTTCCAAAATGGAGATATGTACTGGTTCAATACAAAACTATAACCAGAAAACCTTAGTACCGATATTGAGGTGGTTAATCCTCTAAGTTTGTAAATTGGATACTTTGCAAATTACTGAATCCAATCCTATACAAACATGTAACTTCCATCATCATTGAAATCGCCTAATAGGTTAGAAACATGATATCTACAGCTGATATATTGTTAACTTAACCAAGCCTACAATCAATACTAATCAAATCATAAAAAAGATCTATATCATTTTATATGAATGATTTAAATCGAATCAAAAATAAAATCTATCAAACCTATTTAAAAATATATAACTTCATAATTATAGATTATTAATCTTAATTTAATCTCTTCTTCATATAATGATTTTTAAAACTTTAAGAAGATAAAAGCCCCCCTACATTTTAAGTAATGCTATTTTCTGTTAGGTAACTGAAGAAAAAAGTAGGGAGTTTAGGATTTTCTCCTGTATAAACTAATTATATTAAACAGCAGAGAAATTAAAAAAATTTAAATGATATAGATTAATGGCCTTTATTAGACAATTCCCACACCAGATCATTAAACATAGAGTCCATATGATTAATTTTAATATCCATTCCTTCAAGCAAAGTAAGTGCTTCTGAAGTATTGTTGGATTTTATTAATTGTTTAACTTCATCTATATTATTGGCTAATTGAGAGTGAGTGAATCTCATATGGCTTATCATTTGATCCAAAACAGTTCTTTGGGCAAATATCCCTTGTAGTTGTGGAATAACAAAAAGCATTCCAACCAATAATAGAAGTACTATTGACTTCATAGTGATATTATACAATTTAATCTAATAAAGATTAGGGCTTCGCAAAATTTCGTCTATTGTTAACAATATCATTAAAGCAGATTATGGGATAGCAGGTATAAACATCGTTCACTGATTCTTATATATTCTAGATTGTAGTAAAATATAACAAATAAAAATATCTGCAACAACAAGCCCTAGTCTTCCTATCTGATGGGATAAATGAAAGGAAGGCTATGGCTATTCTATCATATTCCACAGTAGGTTTATCTTAAATTAATATATAATACATATTGAAAATTTGTAAATTTAGTATAGTAATGATACATTTTAACCAGAATAAGAGGATAACCGGTTCGGTTACGGGTCGAAAAAGACTTTTTCTATTTACATACATCTTTAAATTCATTATAGACCTAACCTAGAAATATTTTGTACTTTTTCTTTATTACAAGAATGACTAGAAGACAAAAAAATATACTATTTGAATTAAATGTATGAATTTTAATTTGTACTTTAGTTGTTTTTTTAAAGAGAAATATTTTTTAATACGATTTTTTTTCAAAAAGTAAATCAAATATAGAATAATAAATAAATTCTAATTAATTTCACATGTAAAAACAGTGTTCTGTAAATCTATCATCATGGACTACTATTCGACCTCTATTTGTCATATAAGAGATCGCTTATTTTCGTAATTTTTCTACTTTTGATAGCATATAACCATAAATACCATAAATGAGTTTTATTTTTTCCCACACGTATTATAATGATAATATGTTATGATTAAATTGAGTAGTCATGATTATTTTCTTTTATTTTATTTTAAAGATATAGTTATACGCGAACCAAAGAATTTTGCTAAATATTCTTGTTCGTTCAAGAAAAATTCATTATACAATTCACAAAAATAGGTTGTAAATGTAGGACTTAATTTCTTGTCTAAATAATATAATGAGCAGATATCTTAATATTCACAAATCTGTTAGATTAATTCTTTTTGGAACAACATATTATAATATTGACTGTATAAAATAATTTTGTACTATTTGAGAATATAAATCATAAATTTTGTTATTAAAAACAATTACAATATCTATTACTAGGTTCCATCATTTTTTGGATGTTACTTTACTAACCTAAAAAGGTCTTTACTAACCTAAAAAGTAATAAAGGAACTTGAATTGTTTGTTTTGTTTATTTTTTTGATTTGTTTGTATTAGTGTGTCTTATTTGTATTAATAAATAAGTTTTAAATTTTGTCATTTTTAGAATTAGGTTTTATTTTATTAAGAATTAAATACCTCTATGATTAGTTATTTTTATATTTTATCAAATACCAACACTATTGAGATTAAAAATTTTGTATTAAAACTCATTTCATTTTTTTTCTTTCCTCGGTTTCCCTATTTTTCATATCTAAACCTATAATTACCATCATTAATATCATCAATATCATAGCTAGAAATGGATTAAACAGATTATTTAGGGCAAGAATCCAAATTGCAACTACAATCACTACAATCACCAAAAGGAGAAAATTTGATTTATCTTTTCTGGTTAGATTTTTATAATTCCTAAATATTTTCATTTATTTACTATTTCCCTCTCAATCTATAATATAACTAACCTCGTAATTAAATTTAAGATAGCAAAATTTTATGATTAATGCATTTTTTTCCTCAATTCGTAATTAGTAAAAATTTTATTTGTATCAGAATCTGTCTGTTTTTCTTTTTAGACAATTAGAATTAGGATATAGAAACCTATTTTAAATATTTAACAAGTTTTCTATATGTAATAAGCAAATTTCATTGAACTAATGCCAGAACGTATAAGAAAGACAGTATCAAATATGACGATAAAGAATGACTTAATATAGTTACTTTTTCTAGTGATAACATATAACATAAATATTATATAATATTTTTTTAGAATTAAATCACATAAATCAAAAATAAAATAAAATGTTTCTTCACATTGATCATATAAAATAATATATTATCTTAATATGGGATTATATTCGAATTATTTGGGCAAAAAAATCTAGATACGTAAATTCTTCACTATTGTTTTTGATATTAAAAGTATAGATTCCAAATCTAGTAAATCCGTATCTAGTACAAAATCAAAAACAGAAAGATCTTTTCCAAACTCGTACCCATATAAATTATGATAGATAAGAACGTTATTGTTATCACGTTGCTGGATTACATCTCTAGCTTGATTGATGTTTAAATTATCTCGTTTTGCCATTCTTTTTATACGGTTGCTTCGAGATCCTTTTAACCAAATTTTAATTGACTCAGGAACCAACCATGGTAAGGTATAACTTGTTACAACAACCTTCCCCATTCTTATGATTTCAACCAGTTTTCTATCTACTTCTATATCAAAATAAGAATTTGACTCTCGTTCTAACATAAAATTTTTAGCTTCTTCGGTGTCCCACCAATTATTTCCAGATGCCATATACCCTTTCTCATTAGCCAACATTTTTAATACATCACCACCATTGAAATGTTTATAACCGAATTCCCTAGCTAATTCAGTAGCAATGGTTGTTTTACCTACTGCGGGCCATCCTGAAATAACAATGCTATTTAATATTTTATTCTTGTAGCTAGATGTACTCATTTTAGGTCATACTCGGGAGGGAAGTTTTAGTCATTTTACCAATTATACCGCTAGTACCAAGAGAAGTAATAAGAAACCAACCCCACAAGAAAACCTCTCCGGCAACATTACATGCACCTTTAGGTTCGCCTTTCTCATCAAGGACAGTATCTTTTTTTACATTATCATCTGTACACATCACGTATGGAATGTGAAGTGGAGAAAGAGCAACAGTTGAACCAAAAAGTGATGGGAATACTAAAATCCAAAGCATAAAAGATGGAATCATATAGAGCATCATAGGACGCATTTGTTGTTGTTGCATTTCTAAACTCATTTTATTTACATAAGCTTGTTTTTTCTTTAATTCGCTAATTCTAGCTTTATCCTGTTTTCTAATAGCATCAGTATACTCTTTTCTCCATTCGTTTGTTTCTTTCATGACTTTTGACAATCTATCAATATCAGTAGTTTTTTTTCTTAATAATGCAAAAGCAAAATTTAGACCAACAGCTATTAAACCGGCTATAATCAGACTAGTAAATAAATCTGGAAATATAGGATGTTTAGTATATGTTGGAGCAAATCCAGGAATCTGTAAGATTAGGTCATTTAGATAGATCATGTTATTTGTCTTGTTTTGGATTATCTAATATTAATGAAACCATTTTTTCAGTACAATCTTCTATAGAATTTTCATGATTTGAAAGAATTTTAAATGGAGCTCCAGATACTACCGAGCAACAAGAAATTAACATTTTTGATACATCAATATCATTTTTAATAGAATCTAAAGATATTATATCTCTGTCCCTGGAAGAATCATTTTGTCTTCTATGATAAATTTCCTCTGGGTTCGCGGTTATAAGTATCAAGTTAGTTGGTTTTAGATTGTTTAAAAGATCAAATGGTAATCCCGGATAATATCCCTCTTTCGTATTAATAAATAGATGTGTATCGACTATTACAACATCACCACTTATTTGTGATATTTTTTCGGCAGCAAGATTTTGCAAGTTTTTTTGTTCAGAAATAGAGAGACGACGTATTTCATCTCTACTTTGTATTTTTAACTTTGTCGCCTCTTCTAACATTATTTTTCCAAATTCTGCCACTACTGTTTTTATCTCTTTTTCGTCAAGTGTCTTTTTTACACTGGATATTATGGTGGTTTTACCTACTCCTGGTATGCCCACTACGACTATCCTTTTAGTCTTTTCTTCCAATCAAAGCCGCCAATTTGGGCATTGTTGTATCTACCTTTTCTCTTATCAATAGATTATAGTAATTAACAAGTATATCTACCATCAATAATAAGCCTATACCACCTCCGAAAAGACCAAGAACGTCTGATACCGAGGCCAATAGACCAATTGCTATACCTCCAATTATAGTCACTGAAGGAATATATTTATCTAAAACTGTTTGAACTGAATTCTGAGATCGTCTAAATCCAGGGATTTGTACGTCTGCATCTAAAAGATTTTTCGCAGCAGCCTTCGATGAAAGTCCTCCTAATTCAACCCATAAACGTCCAAAGATAGTAACAATAGTTGTTATTAAAATAATATTCACTACAGCCCTCATTGGATCTTGGGCAACTATATCAAGTCCTCTTGGAGTTGTAATATAATACAACAATCCTCCTGTTGGTGTTTGCTGTTGGGCCGGATCGAATTGAGCAATATAATTAAAGAATGGATTATCATTCTCGGGATTGTAATTAGCCCATAGCATTTGACCCATGAAAATTGCATTAGCAACCAACGCCGTAGTTAAAATTACAGGAATATTAGACACATATAGCATTTTAATCGGATAAACAGCAGTAAATCCTCGGTATTTAGTCGACACGATAGGTATATCGATATGAATGCCTTGAGTGTATACAAGAAGAGCTAGAACACCACCTGTCAGTATGAAAGTAAAGATACTAGGTAACTGTCCGCTTCTAAAGAAGGTATCAGAAAGATCACCACTAGCTGCAGAATCTATGACAAATGGAATAATTCCTACCGGTCCATCAGGTCCAGCAACTGGGCTAAATACACTCCATAATATAGTTTGAGCCACACCAGCCATTATAAATAAACTAATACCGGAGCCTAATCCCCATCCTTTTTGAATTAACTCGTCTAAAAGCATTACAATAAGACTAGTAAATATCAATTGTGCTATCAAAATAGGTATAAAATCTGGCGAAGCTACTAAAGGTCCATAGACACTACCTCCATACAGACCCCCTTCTGCAATAATAACAAGTATAGTTACAATTTTGGTTGCAGATGTAAATAAAGCTCTATCATCAGGATTTTTAAAATTTAATTTTAATATATCTGATCCTTTAAGCAATTGCATGAGCAAGCCTGCAGTTACAATAGGTCCGATACCGAGTTCTAATATGGTCCCTTGTTGGGCTGCAAAAATAACACGAGCAAAAGCAAGAAAATCAAATTGTGGTGAATCAGTAACACCATATAATGGAACTTGGCCCATAACTAAATAGGCGAATACTGCGATCCCACACCATACGAATTTTTCTGTTAGAGATATTTTCTTTTTAGGTTTCTCGACTTGTGGAATATACCTTGAAATTGTTTTTACAGATTTACGAATAAAACCTTCATTCTGAATGGTGCTCATTAGAAATTATACTTCCTCCAATTGTTTGAATTTTTTCAACTGCACGTCGAGAAATTTGCCCTACTTTGATATTCATTTTTGTTGTTACATTTCCTCCTCCTAAAAGCTTGTCATATCCTAATTTGGTTAAATCTAATATTTTATTTTCAGAATCATTTTTAACATATTTAGAATACAAGAAATCTAAATCTTTAAGATTTACCCATTTTTTTACCAAAATTTTGTGATGAGATTTTAATTGCGGATGTCCAAAATGATCAGGTTCTTCAATAACTGTACGTATCCAAAAATGTTTATGTTTACCTGCTTGCCCTACTCCTCCTCTTGAACCTGATTGCCGATGTTGACCGATTTGTCCCCAACCACAATAACGTGTACCACGTTGCCTTCTACTTTTTCTAAATCTAGTAGCCATAATAAGGACCCCTTACTTTTTTATATGTAAAACAGATTAGCGAAATCATTGTCATCATTCTTCCATTAATAAAATTTTATAGTATTTATATCATTCTCCTGATTAATTCTATCAATTCATCGTTTTCTCCCAATACACCTTTATCGGTATATTGAGTTTTTGTCTTTCGCTTGAATCCACCTTTAGGAGGATTGAGCGAAACCCATGGTTTTAACTCCTTTATATCAGATAAACTGAGATTGTTTTTATGAATAGCATTAGCTAATTCATCAATAGTTTTGTATTCAGATATCAGTGTTGATCCATTTAACGGATGAGATCCATGTTTCCTTCCTCTTGATTCTAGTATATCCTTAATAATTGATGCATCAACAGAATTCCAGGCTACAATGTCCTTTACTTTTCTCAACATTCCTAAAGTTTGATTGTTTTCTGTAATTATTGTTGCATTAAACTTTTTTCTAAGGTTTAGATTTTCTAAAGTTTTTTCCGCCCACATTGGAATATTAACTAATCCACGAATTCGAAGTACTAAATAAACCATACTTATCACTAACCCGCTGCAAATGTGCTTCTTAGAGCATTAAATATTGCTTTAGTAGTAGAAGCCATTGTATTTGTCGAACCATACGACTTTGTCCAAGCGTCTTTCAAGCCAGCTAATTTTAACAAAGTTCTGATGTTTTCTCCTGCTACCAAACCCAAACCTCTTGGGCCTGGCAATACATCAATTGTAACACTCCCACCTTTGCCAGATACTTTAAAAGGTATTGAATGTAATTGGTTACACCTACATTCCCAACTACCGCATCCTAATTTTATTGGTATAACGTTAAGATAAGCACTATTAGTAGCCTTGTCAATTGCGTTTCTCATTTGAGATGCTTTTCCTTTGCCAATCCCAAACCAGCCATTTTCATTCCCCACTGCAACTAATGCATCAAATCTTGTCATTTCACCGGCATCTGTTTGTTTTTGAACGATTCCTACATGAACTACTTGACTTTTCATATCAGGAAGTAATTGTTTTACAATTTCTGATTCCTGAATTCGCATGCCATTTTCAAAAACCTGTTCCATAGAAGATATTTTTCCACCAGCAACTAACAAACCCAACGTAGTTCTTGGTTTCCATTCGACATTTTGTTTTTCTTGTCTTGAAAATTGATAACGACTCATCTAGTTAGACCTCCTTATAAGATTCTCTTTTGAATCCATGTTAGTGTTCTCTTTTATGAAATTTTGAATGTCGAGTTCCATAATTTTTTTCTTGAGTTCCTCAAAATGTTTCTTATAATTCTCTGGATTCAAACCGTTCTTTAGGATAGTAGAAAATCTTTTATTATAAATTTCAGTATTATTCTTTAAACTAGATGCATAGTTAGCTATATGTTCACCTGAAATTCGTTCGTTGGAAGGAAAAGAATCTTCAGAAGATGGTGTTTCGATCCCACTATCAATAATACCTTTAAGGCAGGCAGATAATCTTTCTGTGTATTTATCTTTACCTGTATATAGAATAGCATTATCAACCCCTTTGGATTTAGCTTTTTTTCCTAATAACAACCCCGTTAAATAGCACGCAGGAAGAGAATTTAATGAGCCCTTCCAACCAATTTTTGCTAAATTTGTACTATGAGCAGAGGTAATTACCTTATCTCCAGTAATAGAAGGTTCTAATAGTTGTGTTAAAACATTCTGATTTGTAATTTTTATAGTAATAAATCTTCTTTTACTTAATAACAGAGAAGAGCGCTTATGATAATTTGTTTTTCTCTCTCTAATTCTCTTTAATGTATGTATATAATTCATCACAGATCTTGCTCCAATTTTTTTTAATAATAAATGCAGAATTTTACAACACTTATAAACGTTTTATTAAGTGAAATTTTGAAACTATATGGGTTTTCCTAAATTACTTATTCTATTTGCAATTAATGCTGCATAAGCACCAGCACCTATTCCATTATCAATATTTACAACACTTAATCCAATGGAACAGCTCTGAAGCATAGACGATAGTGCGGCTACACCATGAGAACCAAAACCATAACCGACAGAAGTAGGAACTCCAATAACAGGAATATTTACACATGAAGATACCAAAGAAGCGAGTGCCCCTTCCATTCCTGCAACGACTACTATCGCTTGAACATTTTCTAAAAGCATTTTTTTGAGTGTTGGAAATACTCGATGAATTCCGGCAATACCGACATCGTAAGAAATAATTGAGTCACAATTCATTGCTTTTGCCATTAATCTGGCTTCCTCTGCAATACCTATATCGGAGGTACCACCTGAAATTATCCCTATTTTATAAGTATTAAAATGAAATGAAGAATTTGTAGATATAAGCATCGTTGAACTATTTTTTCCCATTTCAAAATAGAAATTTTTTTTTTTTACAAAAACTTTTATTTTTTTAATATGTTCCTCTTGAATTTTGCTTATAACTATTGTTCTATTTTTTCCTAGTACATTAGATATTATTCTGGTAATATCAGAGTAATTTTTTCCTGCAGAAAAAATAACCTCTGGAATTCCTTTTCTGAAATTTCTGTTAATATCCAATTTTGCAATATTTTTTCCTACATTTTGAATATAAAAAGTAGTAATGTATTTTTTAAATTCGTTTATCGAAATGTTACCATTGTTATACTCATTTAATAATTCTTCGAAATCCATTATGTTAAGTACTGGTAAATTTTATGGCCTCTCTTACACTTTTAACGCCCAAATCAAAAACTATTCTTTCAGATTCATTTAACTTTAACTCTATAATTTTTTCAATACCATTTGATCCTAAAACTGCAGGAACCCCAATACATAAATCAGATATTTGATATTCACCATCTAAATAAGCAGAAACAGGTATAACTTGTTTTTTATTTTTTTTAATACTCTCAACCATGGTTGCTACTGCATTTCCAGGTGCATAAACTGTTGCTCCTTTTAATGCTATAACTTCTGCAGCTACTTTTTTTGTTTTTTCCACAATATCTTGTGATTGTTCATCAGATAAAAATTCAGTTAGAGGAATACCACCAATAGATGAAAACCTAATTAATGGTAACATATTCTCGCCATGTTCACTAATCACCATAGATTGAATCGATTTTCTTGAGAAACCAGTAGCATCATGAATGAAACTTTTAAATCTGGATAAATCAAGCATACCTCCCATTCCGATCACCTTGTTTTTATTAAAGCCTGTCGTTTTTAACGCAAAATATGTCATTGGATCTAATGGATTGGTAACGACAATTACAGTCGAATTAGGTGCATGATTTGCAATTTTGTTTGAAACATCTTTTACGATACTAGCATTTTTATTCAATAAATCCATTCTAGTCATTCCTGGCTTTCTTCCTAATCCAGCTACAAGTACAACAATATCTGAATTAGTCATATCTTCATATCTATTAGAACCTTTTATTTTAGAATCTATTCCAAGTTCGGATAATTGGTGATTTATATCCATGGCTTCACCTTGCGGTAGTCCTTCAATTACATCCAATAATAAAATATCGTCTAATTCTTTAAGTCCACAATTTAATGCAACGGAGGCGCCTACCTTACCTGCTCCTATTATTGTAATTGTCATAGAATGAATTATTTATAGATAAATTATAAGTTTACTAAATTTTGAATTCATATTGAATAAATTTCAGGAAAAATACTATTGAAAATAAGTAATTTTATTTTATGGAGAATAACTATTGTAACCAATAGTATAATGTATAAAAAAATTTTGATAATTGACTCGCAACTTGCTGGCATATCAGGAGATATGATATTATCCGCATTAATAGATTTAGGAGCAGATAAAAAAAAAGTAATAGATGCAGTATACAAATGTGAAAACATTATTCATGGAAGTAAAATAAAAGAAGCTAGATTTGAGAAGATAAATTCTAATGGATTTGATGCTACGCGATTTTATTTTGATTATGAAGAGAGAAATTATGCTCGAAAAGGAACTGAAATGATAAGTGATGTAAAAAAGGTCATAGAATATCTAGAATTAAATCAACGCTTGAAATTATTTATTTTGAACTCGATTAAGACTTTAATAAATGCAGAAGCAAAAATACATGGAAGTCCTAAAAATAAAGTTCATCTCCACGAAGCATCTAGTATTGATACGTTTGTTGATTTAATTGGTTGTGCTATAGCATTAGAAGATTTAAAATTGTTTGATTCAAAAATATATTCTACTTATGTTTGTATAGGAAATGGTTTAACTGCTTTTTCTCATGGAACAATACCAAATCCAACAAATGCAGTTTTAGAAATTTTTAGAGGAAAATCATTTGTTTTAGTTGGAAATGATCTAGGAGAGGTCACTACACCAACAGGTGCAGCAATATTAGTTAACCTAGCTTCGGATTGTATCAAGTATTATCCTCCTTTTATTCCTGAAAAAGTAGGATTAGGATTAGGACAGAAAATCTTAAAAAATAGACCTAATATGCTTAGGATTGTTCTAGGAAAGAGTCCAATTAATAGTAAATTTAATGAGGATAAAATATTTTTAATTGAAACTAATATTGATGATATTGACGGAGAAATAATCGGTAATCTTATCCAAGTTTTGATGAAAGAAGGAGCGAGAGATGTAACTGTTATTCCTGGGTTAACTAAAAAAAATCGACCGGTTAACATAATAAGAATTCTTTCTGATAATTTTATGATGGAAACCCTTATTGAAAGATTATTTCAAGAAACAGGAACATCAGGGATAAGAGTTAATGAAATTAATAGAATATCATTGCAAAGAAGTATAGTTACTATGCAAATAATTGTTAAAAAATCAAGATACAATATAAAAGTAAAAATAACAAAGGATCTTAGTAACAATATAGTTAATATCAAACCAGAATTTGATGATCTAAAAAAGATCTCTGAATTTGAAAATAGTTCATTAAAAAAAATTCAGGAATTGGTTATGTATCAAATTTACAAAAAATTTAGGGCGAGTAGGTATGAATAGCGAAAAAAATTTGTTGCAATTACAAGACTGGTTTAAAACTAGTACAAAAGGAAATATATTCATTGCACTCTCAGGAGGTGTCGATAGTGCAGTAGTAGCATTTGCAGCAAAAACAGCAATTGGTGAAAAAGCGATAGCAATTACTGCAAATTACATGACTTTGGCACAATTTGAACTTGAAGATGCTAAAAGAGTTGCAAAAGAAATAGGGATTAAACATGTAATAATCGAATATGATGAATTGGAAGATGCTCGCTTTGTTAAAAATGATTTGCGAAGATGTTACTACTGTAGAAAGAGTTTAGCAGAACATATCAAAGATCATCTAGAAAAATACCAAATTACAGATATTATTGATGGAACGCATCTGGATGATATGAATGAATATCGTCCTGGTTTGATAGCCTTGAGAGAACATAAAATAAAAAGCCCTTTATTAGATACAAAAATAGGAAAAAAAGAAGTTAGGGAAATTGCAAGAAAATACAACATAAGTGTAGCGGATAAACCTCCCAATTCATGTTTAGCATCGAGAATTCCATTTGGTATAGATATCACCAAAGAAAATTTAAAAAAAATTGAATTATCTGAGGAAAGAGTTAAAGAGATATTTAAAGTTAGACAAGTAAGAGTTAGAGATCATGGCGACATAGCAAGAATAGAAATAGCAAACAATGAAATGGAAAAAATGTTCAACTTACAGAAACTTAATCAAATTGATGGAGAATTAAAAAGAATAGGGTTCAAATTTGTATCTTTGGATTTAACAGGATATAAATCTGGAAAACTAATCGTGATTAATGATTGATTAATAACAAATTTGACAATTTAATTTATTTAGATAATGCTGCCTCAACACCCGTGCTTCAAGAAATAATTGATGAAATGATACCTTATTTAGGAAATTTTTTTGGTAATCCATCTTCAACCCATACATATGGAATAAAATCTAAAATTGCTATTCAATTAGCAAGAAAAAAAGTGGCCATGTTAATCGGAGCCAAACCAAACGAGATCTACTTTACATCTGGCGGAACCGAAGCTGATAACTTAGCTTTGAAGGGGATAAGTAAAAATATTTTACACAATCAAAAGAAAAAAAACCATATAATTACTAGTTCTATAGAACATGAAGCCATTTTACAAACATGTCAAAATTTGGAAAAAGAAGGATTTGATATTTCATATTTAAATGTAGATAGAAAAGGTATGATCGATATAAATGACCTAAAAAAATGTCTTAACGAAAAAACGAGTTTAGTTAGTATAATGTTGGCCAATAATGAAATTGGGACGATTCAACCCATTAAGGATTTGTGTAAAATTGTTCACAATTTTGATGAGAAAATAATATTTCATTCTGATGGAGTCCAGGCTGCTGGAAAATTATCAATAAATGTTAAAGAATTGGATATTGATGCATTATCATTGTCATCCCATAAAATAAACGGTCCAAAAGGAGTTGGCGCATTGTACGTACGTAATCGAGTAAAATTTGAGCCGATACTCCATGGAGGTGGTCAAGAAATGACTTTACGATCAGGGACTGAGAATGTGCATGGTATTGTTGGTTTTGGTAAAGCCTGTGAGATAAGTCTAAGAGACTTAAAACAAAATTCACAATATATGTCTTATTTAAGAGATTTTTTAATTGACAAGATCAAAAATGAGATTCCTAATAATAAATTGAACGGTTCTTTAGAAGATAGATTACCAAACAACGTCAATTTCACATTTTTTGGTATAAATGGAGAAGATTTATTGATTAAATTAAATGAGTATGGAATACTAGTATCTACAGGTTCTGCGTGTTCTACCAACCGTCAGAAAGAATCGCATGTTTTAAAAGCTTTAGGCCTTAATTATGAAGAAATTTCAGGCTCGATCAGGTTTTCGTTAGGGATACAGAATACAACGGAAGAGATTGAAAAAACTGTTATAGTATTAAAAAATTGCATTTCAGAGCTGTCCAACATATCACCATTGAAACAAAAATACAATTTATGAGAAATTTTAATATTGAGTTAAATAAGATTGTTATATTATATGTCAAACTCTGTAAAAACACCAAATATTGGTGATATTGCACCTGATTTTGAATTGGTTAATGAGGAAATGAAAAGCGTAAAATTAAGCGAAATAAATGATAAAAAGATAATTCTTGCTTTTTTCCCTGCAGCAGATTCTCCAGTATGTACTAAAGAAATGTGTAATTTTAGAGATCGGTTAAGTGATTTAAACAATAAAAATACTCAAGTAATAGGGATATCTATCGATGGTCCTTTTGCTAATAAATTTTTTAAACAACATCATCAGTTAAACTTTCCATTGTTAAGTGACTATAATAGAGAAGTAATTAAGAAATATGATGTAGTGATGAAAGATCTAGCAACACTTAAAAATTACAATGCTGCTAAAAGATCCGTTTTTATCATAGATAGAGATAAAAAAATAACTTATAGATGGATTTCAGATAATCCCCTTATTGAGCCAGACTATAAAGAAATCATAAACAATCTTCAGTAGAAAAAAGTTTAATATCGAAAATTAAATCAAGTTTGCTACTCGATTACTGCGACAACCTCATTTCTGGCTACAGTTGATCCTTCACTTACATTAATTTCCTTTACAACACCATTTTTATTAGATTTTATAGCAATTTGCATTTTCATAGATTCAAGAATTATTAATGGATCACCTTCCTTTATCGCATCACCTATTGAAACTGATATTTTAACAACTCTACCAGGAATTTGGCTAGTTATATTATTATCTCGGCTCACAGTTCCCTTAGCTTTTAATGACTTTTCAATAATTTCGGTTATCTTGGAATGTTTTTTTATTTCAATTACAATACCGTCGAGAAAAATTTTATATTTTGTTTCAGATGATGATAGAATCTTAGCATGATGAAAAGTATTGCCAAGGATAAATTCAAAATCATCCGATTGAGATTTCAAAATTTTTAAGTTATATTGGTTGCCATCAATTTCAAATAAAAGATCTCCAGCACCTTTATTTTGTAACATTTTTGCATTAATTAATTTAGTTTGACCTTCGATTTGAAATTGCATTAATATAGTCCACCTCCTATTGGTCTGTAGATTCGTTTTTGTTGTTGTTGTTGACGATTTATATTAGATTTTTTTACAAATTCAGATTGTAGTAAAATTGCAGATATTGCAGCATATGCCTTATCATTATATTCTTGATTTCTTTTCTGTTTCATCTTATCGATAATATTATATTTCTCAATATAGTCTGTGGAAATATTTCCATCGATGAAGTTAGGTTCTTCTATCATTATTTTATGAATAGGAATAGTAGTGTTTATTCCTTCAATGGTGAATTCAGATAAAGCATTCTTCATTCTTATTCGTGCTTCATTAAAGTTAACACCATAAGTAATTAATTTTGCGATTAATGAATCATAATATCCTGAAACATTGCAGCCAGGATAGAGATAAGTGTCCACCCTAACACCTGGTCCATATGGGAGATTACAATTTGGAACATACCCCACCGATGGTGTAAAATCATAAAATGGATCTTCAGAATTTATACGACATTCTATAGCACAACCCTTTAATTCAAGATCGCTTTGTTTGAACGGTAATTCCTCGCCTTCAGCAACTTGAATTTGTAATTTTACAAGATCTTTTCCGCTAACAAGCTCAGTAACTGGGTGTTCAACTTGTAACCTCGCATTAATTTCAATAAAATAAAAATTGCCTTTTGAATCAGATAAAAATTCAGCAGTCCCTGCATTCAAATAGTCAAGTGCAGTACTTGCTCGAACTGCGATTTCTCCAATCTTTTCTCTAATTTCTTTTGTGACTACTGGAGAAGGAGACATTTCAATAAGTTTTTGATGCCTTCTCTGAATAGAACATTCCCTTTCAAAGAGATGCCTACCGTTCCCACTAGAATCCCGTATTAATTGATATTCAATATGTCTGATATGTGTGAGATATTTTTCTATAAATAATGCAGATTTACCAAATGCAGCTTTTGATTCATTTGATGCAAGTTCAAATTCTTGTCGTAATTCCTTTTCATTATTAACCAATCTAATACCTCGGCCTCCTCCCCCATAAGCCGATTTAAGCATAACAGGATATTCTGCTTCTTTAGCAATTTCTACAGCTAATTCTACATCTTCAACTATACCGTCACTTCCTGGTACAGTTGGGACCTCGGCTTTATTCATTATTTCTTTGCATTTCATTTTATCTCCCGCTAATTCCATTGCTTTTGCAGTAGGTCCGATAAAAATAATTCCGTTTTTTTTGCATTCCTCGGAAAATAATTCATTTTCGGAAAGAAAGCCATAACCAGGATGAATAGCATCTGCTCCTGCGGATCTAGCTATTTCAATTATCTTGTCTATACGAAGGTAACTTTCAAATGCTTGTGCTGGACCTAATCTATATGACTCATCAGCCCTTTTAACATGAATAGATCTATTATCTTCATCAGAATACACAGAAATTGATCTTATTCCTAATTCTTTACATGCCCTAATCACACGTAGTGCAATTTCTCCACGATTTGCTATAAGAATGCTTGAAATTTTTGTCATTTCTAATCTCACCTATAAATTGATATTCCCATGTTTTTTCCAAGGAGTAGTTTCTTTCTTTCCTATCAGCGAGTTTAGGGCTCCTATCAACATAGTTCTAGTTTCCATAGGATCAATAACGAGATCTATTATTCCTTTCTCTGCAGCAATATATGGATTAGCAAATTTATTCCTATATTCATCAGCTAATTTCTTTTTCATTGCTTTCGCATCCGGAGAAGATTTAAGCTCTCGCCTATGTACTATCGTAATTGCAGCTTCAGGTCCTAAAACTGCAATTTCTGCAGTTGGCCATGCATAATTAATATCCGCTTTAAGGTTTTTACTACCCATTGCAATATAAGCACCACCATACGCTTTCCCAATGATACAAGTTATCTTAGGAACAGTTGCCTCACAATATGCATACAAAAGTTTACTTCCATGCCGAATTATTCCATTATGTTCTTGATCTGTGCCAGGTAAATAGCCAGGTGTATCAACTAGTGTAATAATAGGAATATTAAATGAATCACAGAATCTGATAAACCTTGCAGCTTTATTAGAAGAATCTATGTCCAAAACACCTGCCAAATACATAGGCTGGTTTGCTACAATGCCAACAGTTTTACCATCCATTCTAGCAAAACCTACAATAATATTACTTGCAAATAATTCATGAATTTCAAAGAAATCTTTATTATCAATTATACTCATAATGATGGATTTTATATCATATGGCTGATATGGGTTGTCAGGTAAAACATTTATTAGAGATTGGTCGAGTCGATTTGGATCATCATTTTCATCAAGCGATGGTGGTTCTTCTAAATTATTTTGAGGTAAAAACGAAATTAGCTTTTTTATTTTTTCCATACATTCATATTCGTTAGCTGCAACCATATGTGCAACTCCAGATTTAGTTGAATGGGTAGAGGCTCCTCCAAGTTCTTCAAACGATACATCTTGACTTAAAACTTCTTTCACAACCTCAGGTCCAGTTACAAACATTTGCCCTACGTTCTCGACCATGATTACAAAATCAGTCATTGCCGGCGAATAAACTGCCCCTCCTGCACAAGGTCCTATACTAGCTGTTATTTGCGGTATTATTCCAGAAGCAGTAGTATTCCTGTAAAATATATCACCATAACCATCTAAACTCATTACTCCTTCTTGAATTCTAGCACCACCAGAATCAAGAATTCCGATTATTGGCGCACCTACTTTAATAGATCTGTCCATTATTTTTACAATTTTTTTTGATGCCATTTCACCCAATGAACCACCTAAAACCGTAAAATCATATGCGTACACAAAGATTTTTCTTCCGTTGACTGTTCCAAATCCAGTAATTACAGCATCACCATAAAATTTTTTAGTTTCAGAATCATCGTGTCGATGAGTCACATATTTATCTAATTCTATAAAACTTCCCTCATCTAGTAGTAGATCAATTCTTTCTCTAGCCGTAAGTTTACCTTTAGAATGTTGTACATCAATTTTTTCTTCACCACCGCCGGATTCAGCTAAATTTTTTAGTTCATATAATTTCTTTAACTTTTCTTCGTGCATGGCTTTAGCATTTATCCCGATATTCTACTATATATATATATAATATAGTAATTGTAAGATAATAATACAGTATAGTTGTTAAAGAGCTTTAAAAATATAAAATATATTCTAAAAATGTAATAAAAAACTAAAATCTATTGCTCTCGTAATCCAGACCTTCCTCCTTGAGCTCTTCGAAAAACATTCATACCAAGATTATAATTTTCAAACAATGTCTTTAAGGTCTCAATTTCTGTAGACAATAATTGTATCTCGTATTTGTTTTCATCTTGATTTTCTAATAATGAATCTAGTTTCTGTTTTTTTTCGAAAAGTAACTTCCCGACATTATGTTCATATTCACTTGACATTTTTTTTCAAATAATATTAATAATTTTGAAATTTTAATTTTACTATTTTTTTTATTTTTTCATATATTAATTCCTGGTACTTTAAGTAAGAGTTAGGGTTTTCCAAACAAATTTTACAAATTGCTATTGATTCTTTTTGATTGATATCGTTTAATAAATAATCAGAAGGTATATTTTCAACAGCTTGTGCACATAGTGAACAATGTGAAGTTTTATCGGGATTTTTTTCAATTGATTTTATATTTATATTTTTATCACTAGTATTACATTCTAGATGTTTAATTTTTTTTGAAGATTTAGACCAGAGGGCATATTCACCTGCTGAAATCTCTTTTTGGCAACTAATACATTTGCCTTTAAATTTTACTAATAGCTTAATCCAATCAGAATCGATCAAGTTTATATTCATCTTCTAATTTCTTTTTGAAGAATATCTACAAATTTCTCATCTAACCTAAATTTGGAAATCAAATCCGGAATATCGATTTTAAACTCGCGTATTATTTCAAGCATATAAGGAAAAAATAACATACCAAAAGTGCTAGACGATACATGAAAGAAGACAGACAAATGGGACAACATATTACGTATTGGAACACCTCTTGAAAAAATTTGTCCCATCAATACCCAGCTAAAACCATACTGATGATAAGAAATCATCTTGTTCTGTATACTAGGATATAAAAGTTTAATCAAAATATTATCCATATATCTTAATAAACTCCAATTTCTATTTTCATATATTCTTGCCACCATTATATCAATTTGTGATAGGTTATCTAATACTTTAGACAAAGTGTTAATATCTAGTTCGGATGACATTATACTTGTAAATATTGAATTTATGATATCTTTCCTTCTTTCTTCTGAGGACATACCATACCGTGGATCTGAGTATTTGCCATCTAATGAGGATAACGCAATCCTGGCATGCTCTGTATTTGAACTAGAAAAAAGTTCATTTAATCCATCAGAAATATCAATTTTAAAATTTTGCTTGATAAATTTACCATAACCTGTAGATTTAGATTGAGCTAAGTTGAGCATTGTTCTGATATCGCCATTACTTTTTTCGACAATCCATTTTTTGTCGTCGAAAGATAATGAATAATGTTGTTGAAATAATATATAATTTAAAAATATCATTAACTGATTTGGCGGGACTCTTTGAAATTTTATTAATTTACAAAGTTTAGATAAATTTTTTAATTTTAAGTTGCTTGAATTTGCTGCAAAAATTATAGGAGAGTTAGATGTTTTCACAATATTAATAAGAAATTCAATTCCTCCACTATCTTCTCTTCCATAGATACCATCCACTTCATCAAAAAAAAAGAGAATTTTTTTTCCATATAAACTTGTGTTGCTAAGTAATGGTTTTACTAATTTTTCCAATTGTGGGCCACTTCTAGTATTGCTAGCATCTAATTCTATCAAATCATAGTTGAAAAGAGAAGACAATAGTCGAACAATTGTAGTTTTACCAAGCCCAGGAGGTCCAATCAAAAATAGTGGTTTAGTACCAGGCAGCCATTTTACTAACCATTTCAAAATTGTTAGTCTCGTTTCTTCATTTCCTATCATTTGTTCTAGACTTTTAGGTCTGTATATTTCCGACCAGTACATGTCGATCTTTTTAAGCTAGACTAATTTGCGCGTAAGAGGATGGATAGTTCTTTCAAAGTATTTAAAGAGATCACGTTTTGTAATATCATGATACCAATATTGATTATAATGATTTACAGTAAGAAATAAAAATGTTAGAAATGGTTTAAGCTCAAATTCTTCTGGTAAGAATTCTAGAGCAAGTTTAGCCTCATCTAAATATATCTCGCTCTTCCTCAGAGTTAATTCAAAACCTTTTCTAACATCGTTAGCGATAAGAGAATAATACAATGGCCAAGAAGGTATTTTAATAGCACCTTCATTGATTGAATCTTGCATTTCGTTACCGCATCCTACAGATTCACTAGCTTTTGACATTCCTAGATGGTAAATTTCATTTAAAGGTGTCTGATTTAGGGCCATATTCCTCCCAGCTGTACCCATAATTGATCGATATTTTTTATAACAACCAATCATGTATTCATCGGTAATAGATTCTGGTTTTATCTTTAGTTTTTGATCTATTAATTGACCTATTCTTGCATCTTTAAATCCCTCCTCAAACGCCTTTAGAACTGAGTCTCCTCCTTGAGAAATTTTTTCTCTTGCTATTTCTAGAATATAAGGATTCATTAATCTATAATCATCAAGATATTCAACATCTTCATCTTTATCCATGATTCGATCCATAGGTTCACTCAAATCGATAGCTATAATGTGGCCATCTATTATAGAAGTACGTAATTCATTTGATAGTTCTTCTTTAAAGTATGCTACAGAACCATCAAATAATGCATTAAATACTGGGAAGGTCATCTTTACAAAATTAGAATTCAAAATTCTCTGGACCCTGTCAGCTAAAATTTCTGGCCTAGAAAGACGAGTCTTAATATCCTCAATCTTTGAAGATGATTCAATTTCCATATCATGAGAGCCGACTTCCTCAGCGAATTTAGATACAGTTGAACTTGGTGAAGGATCAGAAATAATCCGTTGATGTAATGAAAGAAGGAAGCGTTTAGTAAAATCTTCAAATTCCAATTCATATTTCAACTTATACTTATTATATTGTTTATAACCTCTTTCTCTTAACAATACTTGTTTAAGTATATCTTTACCAGCCTTAGTACTCATTAAAGCACTTTTAGAAAAAACAAAATCGTCTTTGCTGCTCATTTATAGTTAGTTGAATAGTAATTCCCATTATTTATTAACTTTCATCTCAAAAAGATATACTGAAACGATCGTTTACATATATAAGTATCGTTAAAATAGAAACAAAAATAATAATATTAAAAACGGTGGGGGCTACCTAGAAGCCATCGAAATACGTTCTTGCTCATTTTTCTTCTTTATTGCATGACTAGCCATGTCATTGTTAGCTGCTAGCATAATTTCTTTTGCCAATGCTTCTTCAATCATCTGAGGATTAGAATATGTAGATTCTCTTACTCCTTCGGCCATAAACCGAAGTGCTAAATCTAACCGTCTGAGAGGAGAAACATCCACTGAAACATGATAGACAACACCACCATATACAATTCTTGTAGTATCTTCATTTGGAGAAGAATTTTCTATAGCTCTAACTAGTAATTCTACAGGATTTTTACCAGTTTCTAAATTTATAATTTCAAAAGCAGTTTTAACTACATTAAGTGATTTTGCTTTTTTCCCACCCATTCGTCCAGTATTTTTTGCATATTTTTTTCCAAAACGCATTAATTTATTTGCTAATCGTTCAATAAGATTTACTTCAGCTTTTTTAAGTCTTTGATGTTCATGTCTACCAAAAGATATAGGAATGACCATGGAGGGATTAAAAGATATAACTTTAGTTAAGCCAGGATCAGTAATTTCAATATTAGATGTTTCCCACTTATTAAATAATAAAATTTTTGCTACTTCTTTTCCACTCATCTCTATCGCCTCGGCTTTTCCTTTTTACCATACACCAGCTCTTTTAACGATACACCATTAACTTTGAAAACTTGCCAACGAACTCCGGGTATATCACCCATAGCTCCTCCCATTGAACCACCGATTCCCTCAACTATTACTTCATCATGCTCATCTACAAAATTTAACGCACCGTCTCTTGGAAGAAATGCAGTTATGGATTTTCCATTTTTTATTAATTGAATTCTAACACATTTACGAACTGCAGAGTTAGGTTGTTTTGATTCGATTCCTACTTTTTCCAAAACTATCCCCCTAGCTTGAGGAGCGCCTTCCATAGGATTAGTTTTTTTGTCGAGTAATAGAACACGTCTTTTATAATATTTGTTTGCCCATCTAGAACGTTTTCTTTTTAATTTTAGAACACGTCCAGCAAACAAACCTAAAGGAGATTTTGCCATTTTATATATTCACACCATCATTATCATTCATTGTTTGTTCAGGACTCAAAATGAGAACATTAGAGATTTGAAAATATCGCCGAGCAAGCAATCTTGCTTTTTCAGCATTTCTACCGTCTTTACCAACTACAACACCTTTTTTTTTTGAATCAACAACAACAATTGCCTGTTTTGTACCATCTATCCTTTTATTAATCTTTATCTCGTTAATCATGGTGGAGTTAAGGATATTTTTCAAAAATTCATCAGCATTATCAGAATATTCAACTAATTCTATTCTTCGAGGAATTACATTTTGTAATTGTTTTATAGTAGCTCCTCCTCTTCCTATAGCTAGACCCATTTGACCTTTATTAACTACAAAAATCACTCTGTCCATTTTTTCGTCCACAATGCAGTCTCTTGCTGTAGCGCTAGTGATGCTCGAAAATAGAGAGATAAGCCTAAGCTCATCAGATGTCAGCTTTATTTTCTCAGTCATTATTCAACGATACCCCGATATACCAATTTTTAATTATATTACGCAGCAAATGATTAACATGCTGTGTAATAAAGTATAATTTAAATTTTAATGAAGATTGGTTAATGATTCAAATTATATATTTAGTAATTATTTTTATTTATGATTAAAATCGTAAATATAACTCAATTTTATAGTCTAGAGTTTTATTATTTTCAGTGTTTGTTCATCAAAAGTAACGAACCTAATTTTAATATTGATTTATTTAATCACTTATTGATGTATATTAAATTAATATATCTCATCATATTAGTTTCATAGTTAAATTTTAATTGTTGCAATATCATTATTTTCATAAAAGTTAACGTGAATAAAAAGATATTGACATATTCCAAATATTGATAATTTAATAAGGATATCTTAAGACACACACGATCAACTATTTCAAAATTGGTTGATATGACATTAAAAGGTAATAGACTTTCAAGAAAAAATAAAAAAATTATTTTGACTCCAATAATGCATTTATATCGTCTTCAGATACGGCTTTTAGTGCTACTGCGGAAATTCTATAAGGTCGATTGAAAAGTTTTCCTAGTTTTATCGAATTATCATTATAATGATAAATAGGAACTTTGTGATCTTCTGATGATTTTTCAAGTAATTGTCTATCCGCATTGTTAAGGGAAGAGGAGAGAATGATTAACTTAGATCCCTTAATATTTGACTTTACCTCTTTAATTCCTTCCTTATACTTATTGGAGGATTTTGCTTCTTTAATTATTTTCTCCAGATTCTTCATTTTGTTCATTCACCTTCATGTACAAGTCAACCATTCCTGTTCCCACAGGGACAGTTGCTCCTACAATTACATTTTCAGTAACGCCTTTTAATGCTTCCGTTTGGCCTTCCATGGATGCTTTTGCAATAGTAGGTACAGTAATTTCGAATGCGGCTCTTGCCAAAACAGAAGTTTTAGTTCCAGCAATTCCATGTCTTCCGATTTGTTGGAGATAGCCTTTAGATGTCATTAAATCAGCCACTAACATGATATGCCGAATGTCAACTTCCAAACCCTGTTCTTCTAATGTATTAGTTATTTCACGAACTAACGCTGTTCTTGCTGCTTCTATTCCTAATGTTTGCCATATTTCATATACATTATTGGTGGTTACACGGGTAAGATCTAGTCCATCTACATAGATTATCTTAGATAAATTAGAACCAGCAGTTTGTATCACCCATTCTTCATTCTGTTTCACTATTGTTACTCTTTCTATATCAGGAACACCTTTAACTCTGGTGTTGAGAAGTTTATTTTTCAAGAGTAGAAGAGTCTGAGCGTCTAATTCTTCGTTCATCTTTAGAACGATACTCAATTCTGCTTCATCAAGAGTACTGTCATATTTCTTCTTACTTCCTTTTAATATTTCAAAAATATCTGTCAATATACAATTTCGATCATTTAACTTGTTTTCAGAAAAGGTCAATTTGATTACTCCACTATAATCGATGTCCGTCTTTGCCACTACATCAACAACCTTAGTATGTATTATCTCCCTTGCTACGCTTAACGCCTTTTCTCTAGAGACACGATGTTCTTCATCAAGATAAATATCCATTGTAGGAGTAATCGGTTTTTTTCTTGCATCTACCAATTCAATTAGACGAGGAAGTCCAAGAGTAACATTTCTTTCTTTGACTCCAGCATAATGAAAAGTCCTCAAAGTCATTTGTGTCCCAGGCTCGCCAATCGACTGGGCAGTTACTACACCTACTGCTTCGCCAGGCTCAACCATAGCTCTTTCGACCAAGTCAATTATTTTTTTGATAACCTTTTCTATTCCTTGTTTACTTAGTCTAATTTCTAATAATACATTTTCAATATTACTTTTTAATTTAGGATTAAAGTCAGAGACATAGGTATTGAGTATTTTTCTAATTTCCTCTTCATCTGCTTTTGTTCCTTCATCGATTACTGATTCACTTTCAATTATTCTAGAAATATTAACTGCTTCACCATGGTCACTTTTTGCTGGATCAATTCCATCCTCTCCATACAAATATTGTATTATATTACCATGGGGGTCCCTAACTGTGCCATCATATTCCATTTTCAAGTGCTCTAGTGCATTAATTAATCTTCTCTGCATATATCCAGATTGTTGAGTTCGTACAGCAGTGTCCACTAGTCCCTCTCTACCACCCATGGCATGAAAAAAGAATTCTAATGGAGTTAGTCCATCTCGATAGTTTGATTTAACAAAACCTTTCGCATCAGGATTTGTATCATTTATCTTAAAATGAGGTAATGATCTATTATGATAGCCTTTATGTATTCTTTTTCCTCTTATAGATTGCTGGCCCAAAACTGCAGTCATCTGACCTATATTTAATGTCGAACCTCGCGCTCCAGTTGATGCCATAATAACTCCTGCATTATTATTTGGAAATGACCTATCAGCTAGTCTCCCTGCTCGGTCTCTAGCTCTAGAAAGTTCATTTACAAGGTATAATTCTAGAGCCTCTTCTGGAGCCAAACCTCTAGTCAAAGGTAGGGTTCCATCTTTGTATTGTTGTATAAGTTCACCAATTTTGTCATATGCTTTCTTGATTACCCCAGTAATTTCTGTAATAGTATCTTCCGATAACCATAAATCAGAATAACCATATGTAAAACCCCTATGAGTGATAAAAGTTTTCAATATTATCAATATAGAGTTAAGGAACTGTTGTGCTACAGTATTTCCATAATCCTTAGCTATTCTATGAAGAACACTATCTGGTTCTTCTGCACCGATTGATGCTTTATCTATTACTCCACTAATTAATTCTCCATTTTTAATAACAACATCTTTTCCCTCTCCTTTTAGTGATTTGTTCCATTTTGATGTAATAATAAAATTGAAATCCTTTGGAAGAAATAGTGAAAATAATTGTTTACCTGTATACGCTTTTTCGCCATCCTTTTCACCTTTTGGTTCAGGGATGTTTCCAATATAACCTCCTAAGAGTGCCAAATTGAAAAACTCTTCCCTAGATAACAGAGTTTCATCCCTTGTTAAAATATAAGCTCCTGTAATAAAGTCCCTTATTCCACCTATTATTGGTCCTCCATATCGTGGAGAAATTAACTGATCTTGCACACTCATTAATAATGCTGCTTCAGATCTTGCTTCTTCGCTTTGAGGAACGTGTAGATTCATTTCATCACCATCAAAATCAGCATTATATGGTGGACATACTGCAGGATGAAGTCTAAAGGTTCTGTAAGGTAGAACCCTTACATAATGTGCCATAATAGACATCCTATGGAGAGATGGTTGTCTATTAAAAATAACAATATCATTCTCTGCCAAGTGTCTTTCGATAATATAACCTGGAACAATAGAATCGGCTACCATTTGTCTATCATTGACATAATCAAGTCTAATCTTTACCCCATCTGGACGTATAATATAATTAGCTCCCGGATAGTTATTTGGTCCATTAAAAACTAATTTTTTTAATTTATCTATGTTCCAATTTGAAACAGTTTCTGGGATTGTAAGTTTTTTTGCTACTTCATATGGAATACCTACCTCAGAAATAGCGATATTCGGATCGGGTGAAATAACGGTTCTACTTGAAAAATCTACTCTTTTTCCAGAAAGTGAGCCTCTAAATCTACCTTCCTTCCCTTTTAGTCTCTGTGTTAAAGTTTTTAACGGTCTTCCTGATCTATGATGGGCTTGGGGAATTCCAGAAACTTCATTATCAAAATAGGTTGTAACGTGATACTGAAGTAAATCTACTAAATCTTGGACAATCAATGGAGGAGTTCCAGCTTCTTTACTTTCCTTTAATCTTTGATTTACACGGATTATATCTACTAGCTTATGAGTTAAATCGTCTTCAGAACGAATCCCAGTTTCTAGAATTATAGATGGTCTAACCGTTACTGGAGGAACGGGAAGTACTTGTAAAATGAACCATTCTGGTCGAGCAGTAGTTGGATCGTATCCTAATAGTCTTAGATCATCGTCTTGTATATTAGCTAATCTTTCTCTGATAGTTATTGGTAATAGTCGATTTTCGCCAGCTTCAGTTTTTTCAACGAAGATAGTAGGTTTAGTAAAAATTAGATCGTACTGTTCTTTTTGACAATGAGGACAAATTTTAATTTTTTTCGATTTTTCGATTATTTCATCTTTAATATTTTCCAGAGTAAGAACCGCATATGATGCTTTGCCATTTCTAATTTCTCGATAAGATTCTAATTCTTCATTTTCTAATTTTATTCTATTACAGGATCTACAAGTTGTAAGCAATAGTTTATGGATATCATCTACAAATGCTATATGTAAAACAGGTTCAGCTAATTCTATGTGTCCAAAATGACCTGGACACCTTGCAGATGTATTACCACAAGAAATACATTTTTGCCCTGGCTCTAGGGTACCTAACCGGTTATCCATCAAACCCCCTTGAACTGGCATTCCATCTTCATCATAAGTTTCAGGTGCCGTTATCTCAGCTACGCTAAATTTTCTTACTTCGATTGGCGACCATATGCTAAATTTTATTGCACCTAAATTTTTAATTGATTCATCCATGTAATTTCACCTAATATTATAATTTCTCTTTCGGAATAAGTCTAGGAGCGATATTAAGACTCATCATCTCTTGAAGTAACAATTTAAAAGCATATGCAATGACAACAGTAGATATTTTTGCTTTGTCTCCACATACCCTACAGATATGTCTTCTCTGTTTAATATCATAATATGATAACAACCCACAACGTTCACAAACACTTACTTCAGCTTTATCTGACTCTTCTAGTAAACGATCTTTTAACATCATAGATGCACCGTATGCAATAAGACAATCTCTTTCCATTTCTCCAAATCTTAGTCCTCCTCCCCTTGCTCTTCCTTCAGTTGGTTGTTTAGTCAACATTTGTACTTGTCCTCTCGCTCTACTATGAATTTTGTCAGCTACCATGTGATGGAGTTTCTGATAGTATACGACTCCAATATAAACTTCAACTGGAAATTTTAATCCTGTCCGTCCATCATACATTTCTTCTTTTCCGCTATGTTTGAAACCATATTGTTCCATAACATCTTTTATATCGTTCAACTTTTCTCCTAAAAATGCTGAACCATCAACTACCTTTCCTCTTAATGATGCAGCTTTTCCGCCTAGAGATTCCATGAATTGTCCGACCGTCATTCTAGAAGGAAATGCATGCGGGTTAATCATTATATCTGGAACTATACCGTCTTCTGTGTAGGGTAAATCTTCTTGATTGACAAGCATTCCAAGAACACCTTTTTGTCCGTGTCTTGAAGCAAATTTATCACCTATCTCTGGTATTCTCATATCTCTTACTCGAATCTTGTACATCTTGCCTCCTTCGACGGATTGTGTCATTATTACAGTATCAACAACTCCATTTTCAGATGGTCTTACTCCGATTGAAGTATCCCGTCTGTAGGGACCTTTCACCTCAAACTCTTTATATTCTTCGATGAAACGTGGAGGAGATGTTCTACCGATAAGAATATCGCCACCAGAAACTATAGCTTCATGCATTACTGCCCCATCCTGTTCTAATAATCTATAAGCTTTTTCTCCCCTAAATCCGCGGATATTTTCATCTGCTGATGGCAATTCAAAAGTATCCTTCATTCCACCTGGATATTGTTTTGCTTCTGCTTCATATACTCTGTAAAAAAAGGTTCTTGCTAAACCCCGTTCAACTGAAGACTTGTTAAATACAACAGCATCCTCGATGTTATATCCCTCAAATGGAAGCACTGCTACAATGCAATTTTGACCAGTAGGACGTTCATCTAGTCCAAGAAGGTTTATTGCCTTAGTACTTACCACTGGAGTTTGTGGATATAACATAAAGTGTTGCCTAACATATGTACTTGCATTCATCAAAGGTGTAGAGAATCCAAGACTCTGTTTAGCCATAGCACTTTCATATGTGTTTCTAGGCGATTGGTTATGTTCAGGATAAGGTATAACAGAAGCACCAATTCCAAGAATAGATGGAGGATAAATTTCAACATGAGTGGTATGTTCATCTATAGAATTGAGGTCAATTGAGATGAAACAATTTTCTTCTTCATTAGCATCGACCAATTCTATTATTCCCATATATATCAAATCTATCCAAGAGAGGAATTTTTTATTGATCTTTTCGATTATTTCCGAAGTCATTAAGGATTTTCCTTCTTTAACAATTGCAAGGGGACGTAAGACACGTCCAGAATTACATGATATGTATAATCTTTTCGCAGCGTTTGCGTTTAAGGAAGAATAATAATAGATTCCAATATGAGGATGTATTTTCCCATTTCGTCTCAGTATTCTGAGAGTGTTTGCTAATTGAGAACCATCCTCAATATAACCTACCGCTTTTCCATCTACAAAAATTCTACATCCATTTCGTCTTAAACTTTCATCTGCATCATCGATATGTTGAACCCTTAATTCATATAGCTTTTCTATAATTTCAGAAGATGAAACACTTACAGAAATTATTGCAGAGAGAGCAAGATTTTTTACTAGTCCACAATTTGAGCCTTCAGGAGTTTCTGCTGGACAAATTCTACCAAAATGCGTAGTATGGAGATCTCTGGCTTCAAAATTTGGTTGGCTTCTACTAAGAGGCGATTGTATTCTTCGTAAATGACTAATTGTAGACATATAATTAGTCCTATCTAATAATTGGGTTACTCCAACTCTTCCTCTACCCCAGTTACCAGTAGCTATTGCATTATTTAATTTATCAGAAATGATACCCGGCCTTACAGCTGCAGCAACTGCATTAATTCCTCTTTTTTGTCCAGAACGCTCAAGTTGATATTTCATATCCCTTATTAAATTTCTAAATGCAGTCCTGAAAAGATCAGCTAACATTTGACCCGCAAATTTTATAACTTTATTTCCATAATGATCTTTGTCATCATTATCTACCCATCCCAGTTTAAGTTCTATTAACTTATTTGCAGCTTCTCCAAGAAATAGTGCTTTTTCACCACGATTTTCTGGATTTTTTCCTAAATGTGGTAACAATCCCCAATCTAAGAGTGTTTCAGCCCGTTTTATTTGAAATTCTTCGAGCATACCTGGAGCGATTCTTTTACTGATGTATATAATAGCATCTCTACTTGAAATAATTTCTCCTACTTTTTCAAATGAAGGTTCTAAATCATCTTGGATATTTTCATTAAAAGAAATAGCGTTAGCTATATCTTTATCTGATTCAAGTCCCAAAGCACGAATTAATGTAACTAAAGGAATATCAACAGGGGAACCTGGAATTTTTGCTACTATTGAACCATCAGGTTTCATAATTAGTTCTAATTTCGCCCTGTATCCAACTATGGAAGAATAGACCTTCGCTTTAAAAGTAAGAGTTCCAGCAGTTTCTTCTGCATCGACGATAATTTTATTATAAGATAAATCTTCTAAACCTACAATAACTCGTTCTGATCCGTTTATAACGAAATACCCACCAGGGTCTCTTGGGTCTTCACCTAATTCAATTAGTTTTGATTCTGGCAGATTATGAAGTATACAAACATTAGATTTTACCATTACAGGCATGTCACCAATATGAATAAACCTAGATTCAATGATTCTCCCATCTTCAACAATACTACATTCAAGCATAATTGGCGAGGCATAAGTAAGATTTCTGAGCCTAGCTTCCACTGGAGCAACATGAGTTATAGATCCATCCAGTTCCATAATCCTTGGACGTTGGAGTTTAATTTTTCCTAATTTCAACTTGTACGGAAATTCAGCCGTTTCGACTTCAACTTCATTTACTTCATCAATAATACTTTGTAATCCTGATTCCATAAACTCATTGTAAGAATTTAGATGTTGTCGAGCAATACCTTCCCTTCTCAGAATATCGTTAATTATCGGCCATATATCAACAAAATTATTTACCAAATAAGGTTATCTCCTCATCCTTGTACAACATATCTGTAATATACACTTTCACCCGCGGTAGGACTTTTCCTAGTTATCTTAATGATATCACCTGGTCTGATATCTAGATCTTCTAATCCTTTATCGCTTCTCAGGATATAAGGAAGTTGATTGGTTCTTACATTAAATTTTTTAAGAATAATTTCTGCTTCGTTTTTTGGAAGAATTTCATGTTTAGGTTGATAGATATGATTTTTTACTTTGACAATTTTTTTTTCAGCTGACAAATTAACCATCCTCATTTATCGTACTTAACATTGGATAAATAAATTTTGATAAGAGAACTATTCGCAATAGGAAATCAGTAAATTTCTACTAATAATGGGTTATATGAAGTTTTTTAAATTATGATATTGTATCTAGGAAAATATAACATTTAGTCAGATAATATCCGTCGGAATCGGAAAATTAGTCCTGTATTATTATATCTAAATAATGAAGGCCTTCGGAGGGATTTGAACCCTCCTCAAGCGGTTTCTACCGTTTCAGACTTGACCACAGCCGCCTATACTAACCAGGCTATACTACGAAGGCCGCTAATGTCTTATTGAAAATTTGTATTATTTATTCTTTAGAGAATTAAACAAAAAAGAATAACAAAAACCATCACTCAATTATTCCTCTTTTAACCACTACAATATCTCTTTTTTCTAATTCCTCACAAATTCCATTCATACCAATTGAATCTCCTGCGAGATGTCCGAGAATAATTAGATTTTTACACTTCGGATCTTTTTTTAATTTGATAAGTTCATTATAATCAATATGCAAGTAAATTACTGTTGAAATGTTATTTTCGTAATAAGTACGAGCGATATCATAACCTCCGTTCGAACCAGCTGCTAAGACCAGAACCCATTTTCCAATTTTATTGGTTGATTTTCCATTGCACACTAAAATTCTTGTTGAAGCTTTCTTAAACTCAAGTATTCCTCCTATTGCTTTTATCATATCTGAAATTGATTCACATTTTGAAGAATCTAGTTTCCTAAGTATTCTTTGTCGCATATATTCATCAAGCGGCTGATGAATATTCAGTAATGGCATTTTCAGAATTTTGGAGGTGCTAACCACATCATTGTAAATTAGGGAATGAGATTTTAAAGAAACTTTGTACTTTAAATCATCAACTAGCGACATAGCTAGGCTTTTCTTAATACCGGTTTCTAACATAAAATCGATATGTCTATCAAAAACCCTATGAAAAGATAATAATGTCTTACCTATTGGGTGATGAGTTAAAATACAATCACAACCTAAATTTTTCGCAAGATACAGGTCGGCGGATGTTATATCGATGGAAACAAAAATTTTTTTAATATTGTTTCCTTTAACATGTATAGCGCTATCAAATGGGATTTTCTTCCATCCAGCTAGATCTAGGCCAATTTGCATTATTTTACTTGTATCTAATCCATTCAAAATAATCCAAATTATAAAAACAATTTAGAATATTTATTGTATTTCAAGAACTATTACCGATTATCATAACTGTCATTAACAATAGCGAAACTCAACATTATTTTCATTATATTAGTAAATAAATAATAATATATTAAATTGAAGCAAAATGAGATCCTTTTGTTTAAAATAATTTATTAATTTTTATTTACGATATCAAAATCTAAACTTAAAAATCTCATTTCTGTTAATTTCACTACTGTTATTACATCTCTATTGGCTTACTACTGATGTTGTTTTATATCGTATTTCTGGAATAGATAATTTTGTAGCAGCATCAAATTTTGTTTTATTATTTATTATAATTGATCATATCGAAATTCCTGCACTAGTATCAGGCTTAATCTATTATTTATTTAATATATTGTATAATAATAATGAAAATAAAAATAAAATAAAAAATACTATTTTCTTGATTCTATTGGCGATACAAACAATTCATATCTTTTGAATTACAGATGATATTGTTTATACAACTTTTATAGGTGAAAATATTATTGAAAGACCGCAATATCCAGCACGGATTACGATTCTAATAGACTATCTTGAACTTCCTGTAATTTATGATCTTTTGAAAAGGATTGTCAAAAAAGAACAAATTTAAGGAAAAAAACAAAGGGAAAGATAATTCTTTTTAATTTTTCATCAAACATTTACCAGAATTATAAATTGAATTTGAACTGGAATCTGAATGGATTTCAAAAATTTAAAAGTAAAGATTTAAAGGGAAGAATTATTTAAAGTAATTTTTTTTATTTTAATATTAAAATAAAGAATCAGAGATGTGAGTGAATTTCAGTTTTATCCTCAAAATAATCCTTTATCCATCTATCGACGTATCTTTTGTTATTTTGTAAGACAACAATCCGAGAAATTTCACTTTCATCCATTATGTTATACCATGGTAGAGATTTTTGAAGTGTATTAGTAAACTCTCTAACTTCTTCAATTTCAAGCATATTGTTTTGTTCAAGCCTATTAATAGACATTCCTATATGCATATATGACTTGATTTCAATGAAGTTTGGATTTCCTTGAATAATCACGTCCGCAAATTCAGGTATAATATTTAAATCGTTATTATAATTACGGATCAGAGTAATTCTCAATACAGTTCGAGTATCAATTTCGGAGAGAATTCTTAGCGTTGTTAGCCACCTATCCCAAGCATCCCTATATTTTGGTCTGTTTATTTGGTAAAACATTTTTTTATTCGAGGCATTTGTAGATAAATAAATCTGAGTTGGTAATGCATCTTCGTTAATTAAACGCTTAATCATATCTGGTTCTTGACCATTTGTTACCAAAAAGACAGATTTGGTGTTCTTCAAAGATTTTAAATATTTAATTAAGTCGGGTAACTTTGGATACATAGTTGGTTCACCGGACAAAGAGATAGCATAATGCGCAGGATACAATGATTCATCTAGTTTTTGCTTATTTGATTTAGAATTACCATAAAAACCAATAATTAATTTTTCTCTTTCTTTCAATAGTTGATGTATAATTGCATCTGGTTCATCAACTAAATTGGCAGGCATCTGTAATGTATCATAGAATTCTGTTGGACGCCAACAATATACGCATCGATTTTCGCAGTTCATGGCAGTCGGAGTCATTTCCATACATCTATGAGTTGAAATCCCATAAAATTTGTGTTTGTAACAATTACCTCCATCATAAAATGACTTTTTAGTCCAATGACATAATTCAACTGCTGAATGGTTGAATACACCATATTTCGCTTTGCGAAGTTTAGCTTGTAATGTTGGAGTAATATTGATCAAGTTATTCTCTTTTTCATGATAAACATATTCGTCTGAACAACTCATAATATTGGTTTAATCGCAAACCAATTTATATTTTAACTATGGAATAAATTTCTGGTATATCGTGATAGAAAATTTATAATTTTACATATAAATACCTATCACTAATATCATTAAATTGAATAAAACCCTCGCTATTGATTTAGATTCAGTTTTAGCAGATGTTTTGATAATTTGGGTTAATGAATATAATAAATTAAAGAACGAAAACATATCAAAGAATGACATAACTGTGTGGGATATTCCTACCATTCTACCAATTTCTGAAGGTGAGAGTGAGTCATTATTTTCATATGTTTGGGAATACCGATGGAAAGATATTCCGCCTACTCAAAAAGATATTGGTAATATAATAGAAAGATTGAAATTAAAAAATTATAGAATATCAATTCTTACAAAAAGGGAGAGAAAAACAATTCCTTATGTGACTAAATGGTTAGAGTTCAATTCAATTTATTGTGACGAGTTAATTTGTATTTTTGATTCTACTCCAAAGAGTTCATATCCGTTCGATTTTTTAATAGATGATGCCCCTCATAATATAATCGATATAAAGCTTCCTAAAAAAGGGATTCTATTTAACCAGCCTTGGAATCAACACTTTAATTGGCCAATCAGGATAAATTTATTATCAGACATTTTTCAAATTATATCAGAAATTTCTAACTAGAAAATTATTAAATTAAATTTTATTTAATTCAATCAAAGCTCTATTTATCAATGATGATAATCCATTATATTTAGTTAATAATTCTAATGTATCATCAAAAACATTACTACCACGGTATCCCTCATCATATTTCATTATAACAGTACCATCGTTGGTTTCAAGCCTAATAAGCAAAATCGAATATTCCTCAATCATAGAACCTTTATTTGTAACGTACAGTAATAATTCAAGTTTCTTTATAAAATACATATTGTCATACAATACATTCGATAGAATTATCATTGATTTTTTTGGCGTTTGTTTTAACAAGTTAGAGATTTCAGAATCAACTTTAAATATTTTATTATTCATAGTCTAAAAATCTTATCCATTCTGGAAACCATAAATTACTCTCTGAAATACCAATCCCCTTGGCTAATAAAAAAGGGGAATTATAAAAAATTTTTTCACATCCAATCTCATGAGCAACAAAGTTATTAAGTTGATTAATTGAGGTTACATTTCCTATATATTTGTTGGCAATAAAATCTCTATTAGAAGTATATAAACCAACTTGTCTTCCATCAATAGTTGGGACATAACAAACTATGACGTTTATTTTTGCAACCCTGTTTTTATTCAAATAATGAATTGTTTCTTTTGCCGTACTTCCAGTTTGAATAGTCCCTTGAATTGAAGCGATCTTTTTATTTTCAGTCATATCCCTTAATATAAATTTGAGAGACTTACCTGTAGTAAGTAGTTTATTTTTACTTTCTTCTTCTGAAAAATCGATCATATGATCTGAATCATCATATCTATCTTTGATTACTCCCTCTGATATTTCCAGCTTAGAAAGTGTTTTTTGTAATTCGATCCCAATTCCAAGAGCCATAGGGCGAGTATAATCAGGTTCTGCATAAACTGTGTCTAGATCGAGATAGCGTGATAAATAATTAGCTTGAACTTTTCCAATGTTCCGTCTGATAGTATAAATACTTCTGTCATTAAACGTCGAGGTAACATGAGATTCTCTTATAAACTCAAACGGGTCCATTAGCATTTTATTATTTTTCAAATTAGTTATTTCTTGTATATGATTTTTATTCGATATCTCAATCAATTGTCCCATTTTGACATCCGAATATTTCAAATCAGAAAAAGTAACCTGTAAAGAATTTTCTGAAGAAAAAAGTACTATATTGTTATTTGATGCCATTATTAATGGTTTAAATCCAGTACTATTTCTAAACACAAAAATCGAATCATCTATTTTGAAAATAATATTGCCTAATATATGAGCATCTAAAAATTCTGTAGCCCTATTAGGATCTTTTCTTTCTTTTAATAGTCTAACAAATATTGTATATATTTGAGCTAAAGGATCTGTTTCTTTTGCGGATCCTATATAAGGATGAAAATGTAGCTTTTCAGTATCAACTAGAAAACCATCTAACGCTATTTTGAGATAATTCATGCTAGGATAGTTTGGAGCACGTTTTGAAAGGTAACCAATAGCATTAGAACTAGATAATTTCTTCTTTTTAATCATCCTTGACAGAATATAATTAGATGGTAACGAACCTTTATTCTCTAAAACTTTTTCTCCAACCATAATTTTCCAATATGCTTTTCCTCTATGTTGAAGCATCCGCATTGCATTTACAAGGTAAAAAAATATAACATCAGGAGATTCGTTTTTTATATCAAAATTATAAATTCCAACTATTCCTGCCAAAATGGATTGACTAAATTCTGGATATCATTTTAAATATATATAAATTACATGATAAAATAAGAGAAGAATTATAAGAATTTGTTATTTACAAGAGTAATTATACCTTAGCTCTAAAATCTTATTAAATGAAAAGTAATTATTAACAGAATCTATGTTATAACAATATTCTGTTATGGACAACAGAATAGAAAAACAAAATATACTGTTCATATTAATGAAAATAACTAGTTATGTTAATAGGAATCATTGGTAAAGCAAATGTAGGTAAATCGACTTTTTTTAATGCTGCAACTGACCAATCTGTTCCCTCAGCTAATTATCCTTTCACTACTATTCAACCAAATATTGGAATAAGCTTCGTTAGGGAGAAATGCGTCTGTAGAGAGTTTGGTGTACAAGATAATCCTATTCATTCATTATGTATAGATGGAAATAGATTTGTGCCTATAAAATTGATAGATATTGCTGGACTTGTACCAGGTGCTCACTTAGGTAAGGGTTTAGGAAATAAATTTTTAGATGATGCCAGACAAGCCGATGCATTAATTCATGTTGTTGATGCCTCAGGTTCAACTGACCCTGAAGGCAAAATTGTTGATAAATCACAAGGCGATCCGTTATTCGATATTAAATTTGTAGAGGAAGAATTTGATCAATGGATTTTTTCTATTATCAATAGAGATTGGAATAAAATTACAAGAGACATGACAAATCAAAAAGTAAAAATCGAACAAATATTAATAAAGAGACTTTCAGGCTTATCGGTAACTTTAGATTCTATTTCAAATTCAATAACAAAAATTGGACTTGCTAATAAAAATCCTGAAAATTGGACGGAAAGTAATTTGTTAGATTTGGTGAAACTCGTAAGGAAACAATCAAAGCCTCTACTCATAGTAGCCAATAAAATAGATATTTCTTCTTCAAAAGAAAATATTAAAAAAATAAAAGAATTGGACACAATAGTAATCCCTTGTGCATCAGAAGCTGAACTTGCGCTTAGAAAAGGCGCTAAGAGAGGTTTATGGTATTATCTCCCTGGAGACAAAAATTTTGAAATAAAGGGCAAAGATACACTTAATGAGCAACAAAAGAAAGCCTTAGCAATAATTAAAATAATACTTGATGAATACGGATCCACTGGAGTTCAGGAAGCGATAAATACCATATGTTTCAAATTACTGAATTTAATTATCGTTTTCCCAGTTGAAGATGAAATTAAATTATCTGATAAAAATGGAAATATTTTACCTAATGCAATACTATTATCCAATGGATCTACAGCAAAAGATCTAGCCGCGAATATTCATCAAGATTTAGCTAAAGGATTTATGTTTGCGATAGATGTAAGAAATAAACAAAGAATTGGAGCAGATTACCGATTGAAACATAAGGATATAATAAAAATAGTTTCCTCCACTAGCAGACGATGAGAATGAGAGATTCGAACAAAAATAATAATAGTAATAATAATAAAACTAGTAAAAATAAAAATACTACTTATTGTCTTGGTATTGAAAGTACTGCCCATACTTTTGGATGCTCGGTAATTCAATTTGATCATAATAAAAAAGTTGGCGAAATCTTGTCTGAAATTAGAAGTTCGTATAAAGCTCCAATTGGATCAGGTATTCATCCTCGAGAAGCATCTAGACATCATTTAGATAAAGCCCCAGATATACTTAGAGAGACATTAAAAAAAGCTAGTTTGAAAGCCAAAGAAATAGACTTGATTTCTTACTCTGCAGGTCCAGGATTGGGACCTTGTTTAAGGGTAGGCGCAGTAATTGCAAGAGCTATATCATCATTTTACAATATATCACTCATACCAGTTAACCATGCATTGGGACACATAGAGTTAGGTATAATGCTCACTAATTGTATGGACCCACTCGTATTATTAGTATCAGGTGGTCATACCATGATTCTATCATTTTCAAATAGAAGATGGAGAATATTTGGAGAGACTTTAGATATTACTATTGGGCAGTTATTCGATCAATTTGGTAGATACATCGGTCTTGCATCACCATGTGGAAATACCATTGAAGAATATGCTAATCAGTCTTCAAAACATTATCTACTTTTACCATACATCGTTAAAGGTAATGATGTTTCATTTTCTGGTTTATTAACAGCGACAAAAAAATTGATAAGAAATGGAAACAATAAATTAGATACTTGTTTTTCCCTTCAAGAAACAGCATTTGCTATGCTAGCCGAAGTAATTGAGAGAGCATTATCATTTACTGAAAAAAAAGAAGTTCTTGTAGTTGGAGGAGTTTCCGCAAATAGTCGACTTTCTAATATGTTAACAATAGCTACACAAAGATTAGGTGCAAAATTGTATACTTGTCCAGTTAATTATTCAGGAGATAATGGAGCACAAATAGCTTGGACAGGTATTTGCGATAACATTTCTACACATAAAACCATAAAAGTTCATGATGCTTTTGTGAGGCAATCATGGAGATTAGATGAAGTGGAGGTAAATTGGAGATAAATAATTAGGATTATCAATAGACAATCTATTTAAATTGAGATATTGATTTTTGTATTTCTTTAGCCCATTTCGAATTGTTCAATACGCCAAATTTATAAATTTCATCATTAATTGTTATAACTACCACTTTTTTCAATAAAAATCCTTCTTTTTTTGCCTCTTTAATTTCATTTAAAGGAATATCTAATATCAATTCACCCGTTCTCTTAGAAAGAGTTGCCAATGTTCCTTCAGTTTCTTCAAAAAAAACTCTTTGATTTGTTAAGGTTAATAATCCATTCTTAAGATGATCTTCGGAACAATCCTCTTGAAGAATTAGTTTTTCATCTTTTCTCGGTTGTACAGAGCTCACATTTTTATTCTTTTTAGTTGGATATATTATTATTGCATTATCAGATACTCAAAAGAGGTGCAGAAGCAGATATTTTTTTAGTAGAATGGTACAAAGATAAAGCAATTTCAAAGTTAAGAAATCAAAAAAAATACAGAAATATACATCTAGATCATATCATAAGAGTAAGAAGGACTATACATGAAGCAAATATGCTACATGTTGCAAAGACCACAGGGATAAAAACTCCCTTTATCTATTTTCTAGATACAAAACGAGCCGAAATTATAATGGAGTATATTGAAGGAAAAAATGTTAAAAATATAATTTCTAATGAGATAGGAAAAGAAATTGGAAAATATGTTTCTATTCTACACAATAATAACATAATCCATGGAGATTTAACTACATCTAATTTTATATTAAATGGTTTAAATTTGTATCTAATCGATTTCGGACTTTCATTTTATTCTGAACGAATCGAAGACATAGCTATTGATATTAGAGTCTTTAAAGAAATTTTAAGCAGTGCGCATATTAACATATTTGAAGACACTTTTAATAATTTTTTAGATGGTTATTCGCAATATTCTAAATATAACTTAAGAAAAATTCTAAATATAGTTAGAGAGATTGAACGAAGAGGAAGGTATTCGAGAATGTGATAAAATCGATTATTTGAAATTACAATACTCTAGAAATAATTGAATAAATATGTTATAATTTAAAAATTAATATGAATGAATTATATTTTGTCAGCGGAAATATTCATAAATATTTAGAAATACAATCTATTTTAGAGAACAAAGCAACAGATATAAATCTCAAATTTTTCAAACGAAATATAATAGAAATACAAGAAGAAACGATACAGAAAATCGCATTAGAAAAATCAAAATCGGCGTACAATATATTAAAAAAACCTATAATTATAGAAGATGACGGTTTGTTCATAAAATCTCTTAATGGTTTTCCAGGACAATATTCGTCCTATGTATTTAGAACAATCGGAAATAAGGGTATTATAAAACTTTTAAAAGGACAAAAAGAGAGGGAAGCGTTTTTCAAAGCTGTTATTGTTTACAATAACGGATTGGTTAATAAAATATTTACTGGTCAGAGTAATGGAATAATTTCAACAAAAATTACATCAGGAGGTTGGGGATATGATCCAATTTTCATCCCTCATAAAAAAGATATGACATTTGCTACTTTAAACAACAATAATAAAAAAAATCAATTTTCTCATAGAAGAATTGCTTTAGATAAACTATTGAAATGGTTAAAAAACACAAAGTAGAGACATTATCGATATAATACATAATATAAACAAGTCTATATGAAAATAACTAAAACAGTTGAGTTAAATCTTATTTTAACTAAAGATCATGATTCGTATTATTTCTTTCTAATTTAAGTATAAAAAACAGATCTGAAGGAAATTAGAACTGTCTGCAAATTAAGTTAAGGATTATGTGTTATTTACGAGCTATGTTTGAATTTTAGAAATTCAATGAAAGAATTGGAGTCTATCATGGAATAGGATTTTAGACAGAACAAAAGCTATTGCCGACTATTACCTATGTAATAAAATAGATCGTTAAATAAAAAATGTGTATATTCGTATAGAACTATTTGTATCTATGTAGGATGAAATTATAGTAAAAAAGAATAATCCTATTTAACTAATAAAGTAAATGATTATCACTTAAGTCAAGAGACTCATTTAATTCAAAGAGAAAAATTATTAGATGGATTATTTAGTATTTTTTTAAATATAAATCAAGTTAAAGTAGAAAAGGAAATATATATTTTAATTTTAATGAAAGATAATCTTCTATTTCATAGTATCGTACTCATTATATTAAATAACAACTTTATTATATAAAGATGAAAAATCGCAGCAGATATGAGGTAATTGCAGCTATTCTATCTTCTTGTATAAGAATGGAAACTAGGACAAAAATCATGTATAAAGCTATGCTTAGTAATGACCAATGTAAACTATACATACAATTTCTCTTAAAATGCGGATTAATTAAAGAGATGACAAATGGTGAGAAAAGATATTATTCAATCACTGAAAGTGGTAATAAGTTTTTATTTAATTTTGAGAAATTAAAACAAATGCTTCCGACCATTATGGAAGAAGATATGCCAGATAATTATAATTTAACTGTATGATCTATATACTGTAATTTCTATTGGAAGTTAATCGTAGTCCAGCAATGTTACTAATAAATATTAATTTAAAATTCCTAATCCTCAAACGATTTTTTAAATTTACATTATTTTAAGAAAAAAGATTCTTCATAGAGACAGGATATTTTAGACTTATTGTATTTTTGAATATAATTTTTGATGCTTATACTTCTAAATTTTAATATTTTTTACAAATAAAAACAAAACACAATGTTGTTAGCTTTTATAATTTGTTAACCATAACACGTATCTATTGAACCAGCTTATTTTCCATTAACTTTTATAAAAAAATCATTTTCATCTAAATAGTGAAATTCTGAATGGGCCGGACGTGATTCGAACACGTGAGCCCCGCCATGTCAAGGCGGTATCCTAACCAGGCTAGACCACCGGCCCCCGAAAAGTAATCTATATTGTTATTTTTATAAGTGTTATTTCTAGTAACTGAGGATTTATTTCTTGTATCACTAATGATATTTGGAAATTTATCTCTCTAAAGAATATTTATAAAATTCATAAAAACCATCAAATAAAAAAAAGTTAATTGATAAATAAAAAAATAAAAAAAT
>JALDXL010000001.1:0-46700 GCA_032155045.1 Nitrososphaerales archaeon | reverse complement strand
GGTCAGATTATAGGTGTATCTGATCCCTCATTATTAACTAAACTCCCAAGTGTTGCACAGAAACTAAATAAAAAAATCTATATTGTATATTCAAACGATGGATTCGATGAGATCTCTAATACTGGAACTAATGACATAATACATATAGATAAAGGAGAAATAACTAAATTTAAATTAAATCCTATTGATTTTGGGATACAGACCGCTTCGTTATCTAATTTATCGATAAAAAATAAGCTTGATTCGATTAAGATTACTCTTGAATCAATATATGGTTTGGCCACTAAAGAAAATGAAGATATCGTAGTTTTGAATTCGGCTATAATATTAGTTCTATCTGATATCGCCAAAAACTTTAAAGAAGGAATAGATATATCTAGATCTGTTATTAGAGAAGGAAAGGCAAGAAAAAGATTAGAAAACTTGATCGGTTATAGTGGCGAAAAAGAAAGGTTAAAAGATGTTGAGAAATCGTTTAATATATCCTAGAGTTTCAGGATTAAAATTATTATACATACTATTTTATATTCAAACAAATTTTTGTCATAAAAAGCGAAATGAAATCTTAATTTCAATCGTATCGAATAAAAGTTAAATGATTGACCAAAGTTCTAAACTTTAGCAGTAGATCTGGTTATTCATTTTTTTTAAATTAGTTTCGATTAAGATTAAGAATGGTAGCAATTAATTTTAATTAGAAAGATAAAATTACATAGAAGTCAACATTATAATTCTTTAATGGAAATGCTTATATGAGTTTGTCGAAGCAATTAAAATATTGAGCTTTCAAATTAACACACTAGAAGACAAGTCAAATGTAATTTTAAATAGAAGGGAATTAAAAATTTTAATGAGAAATACTGCAGGAAAAATTAGTAAAATAGAACTAACAAAGCTTCTATCAAAAAATTTTAATTTAGAAGAAAAGAAAATCTTTCCAATTTCACTTAATGGTGAAAAAGGTAAAACAGATATCAAGGCAACTGTCTATGTCTATGAAGATCCAGAATTAGCAACTAAACATCTTCCCAAGTATAGAATTCTTAGAAGACTTTCAAAACAAGATCGAAAAAAAATAATTGATGAAGAGAAGGCTATGAAATTGAAAGCCAAACAGGCTGCAAAGGCAGAAGCAAAATAAACAGGTGAGAGAAATGGCTGACAAGAAAAAACAAAAAGATTCTCAAGTATACAAATTTTTCAATGTTCAAAGTGATAAAGTAGAACGAATCAAGAGAGATTGTCCTAGATGCGGCAAGGGTGTATTCATGGCTGCTCATAAAGACCGATATACTTGTGGAAAGTGTGGGTTCACAGAATTCATTCAAAAAAAGTAAGACATTTTGAAAACTCATTATTTATTAAGTAACTATATCTATTTATACATCATTTATTTAAATTCCGCAAATTTACTTGAATTTGGAAACGTTTAGATCTTATATGTTATGATAAAAATATTTTATAACTTTTCTAAGTGATATTTTCATCTTTATAACAACTTATAATTTATTATGTTGAAATAAATTATTAATTTTAATGATATTATTTGAAATTTAAAGGAATTAAGAATATGAAATATCTAGTATATCAAATTTTAAACATTCACATTGATTGTTGAGTATCGATGATATATTGGGTTGAATGAATGTTTTACCTTCAATGAAAGGTCTTAAAAAAAATCCACTATCACATTCTAAGAAAATTATTAAATGAAACGAATCAATTTTTTTGATTTTCAGATCATAAATTTTTTTATAAATGTATTTTGACTTGTAATAGTAACGTATAATAGAATTATTTAGTTTTCTTAATTGAATAAGATAAAAATTGTTTATAGATTTAGTTGTTTGTATAAATATCTTATTTTTAACTCTATAATTCCTATTTACAATACCTACAAAATCTTTTTTCTCTGTAATTTTAAAAGTCAATCCATTGTGACTAAAAATCTTATTTATTCTTATTTTTCTTTCTCGTGGGTTTATCATATTAATATAAAATAATCTACCCTTACCCAAAACCTGACTATTATTATCTTCGCTTCCGCACCAGGTAAAAATTGTACGGTCAGATTTGATATACTTTGATAAAGTATTATTTATAATAGTCTCAATTGATTCTTTTTTATTGATATTAAAATTAGTAACATTTCCGAATTGTAGGTTTTTTTTATTATTGTTTTCCTTTTGGGCAAGCATTCTCGTCTTTTTATACCGTCCAATTAAATAAAATGAACGAGAAATTATTTTTACTGAATATTCGTTATTTTTTGAGATGAGTAGATCTATTTTAATATCGGGAGCCATGAGTTCTATTTTTTTTTTTGATATTGCCTTAAAGTATTTCCTAATTTCAAAATTAAATGATGCTTTTATATTTTCAAGATTTTTTAACTTATATAATGACCTAATGTAGTCTTCCTTATCATACATAAAATAAGGCAGTGAAGTTCCAATTGAAAATGAACGATATTCATATTTTTCTTCATATTTTATCAAACAAAAAATTTTTTTTACAATTTCGGTGATCTTATTAAAAATGCCTTGACAGATAAAACAATCATTATTACTTTTATTTTTATTAGGCTTAAAATCAGGAAAATTTCTTTTTAGACAAAAATAACACAGTGAATAGTCAAAATTAAAAATTTTTGGACATTCATACGACTCAGATTTAGCCAAAACCAAATCGTCTCAACATCCCATGCATTTGCCTCCCTTTTGCCTGTTTCATCATGGTTTTTGAATTGTTATACTGTTTGATCATATCTTTAACCTCGTGTTCAGTAATTCCTGAACCACGGGATATTCGTTTTCTCCTCGAATCATTGATACTATTAGGATCTTTTTTCTCATTTTTTGTCATTGATTGAATCACGAAACGCCATTTCTCGATTTTTCCTTGTAATACATCTAATTGCTCATCTTTTACCATTCCCGATAAACCAGGCAAGTTTTCTATAACATTTCTAAATCCCATCTTGCTAACATTTTCCATTTGTGAATAAAAATCCTCAATTGTCATTTTCCCCCCTAAAAGTCTCTTTGCTTGATTTTCATCTGCTTCTAATTCAAGACTTTTTGCCATATCTAATAGTGCTTTGATGTCACCCATGCCTAATAATCGACCAACAAATCTTGTCGGAGAAAATAATTCTAGATCATCTAAACGTTCTCCTGAACCAATAAAAACAATCTTTGCCCCTGTAGCGGCTGATGCGGCTAGTGCACCACCTCCTTTTGCCGTTCCATCTAATTTTGTTATAACTATTCCTCCAATTGGAGCAGCGTCATGGAAGGCTTTTGCTTGATTATATGCTTGTTGTCCTATGGTTCCATCTATTACTAAAAGAACAAGATCAGGTTCTGTGAACTGGTGTAATTCATTCATCTCTTCAAGCAATCCTGATTCTTCTTTATGTCTTCCCGCTGTATCAATAATTATTATATCATAGTCCTGAGTATCATAATATTGTAAACCATTTTTTACTATCGAAATTGGATCCTTGTTTCCTTCTTCACCGTAGACCTCCACTTTAATTTTGATACAATTCATTTTCAATTGGATTAAAGCACCCGGACGCCAGGTATCTGCACCTATGATCGCGACTTTATATCCATGTTTTGATAGCCATCTAGCAATTTTAACTGTACAAGTTGTTTTCCCACTACCTTGGATTCCTAACATCAATATTATGTTTTTTTTTCCTGGTTGAAAATGAAAGGAATCTTCTTGGATTGAATGAGCTTTTTCAATATTAAGAATTTTGTCACCACTATAACCTAAAAGTGAAGAAATTTCATTATATAAAATAGTAATAATATGGTCTTTTTTTGTTAAACCTTTAGGTGGCTGTTCATTCAATGCGCGTTGTTTGAGATTTTTTGTAATAGTAAGAACCAGCCTAACATTTACATCTGCTTGTAACATTGATCTTTGAATATCTTTACACAAAGAATCGATCAGTTCTTCGTTTATATCCGATGCGCCAACTATTTTTTTTAAAGCACTTCTTAGGCCTGTCCTAAGATTATCTAACATTTACTTATCTATTAAAATAATATCCGATATTTCTAGTATCCCTCTTTGGCCATCCCAGATTGGATTAGATTTGCGAATTTCTAGTTTTTTCTTAAATATGGGACAGTCTAAAACTAAAGTTTCACCTTCACCACCTTCAAAAGACAAATTAAATCCATATCTATTACTTAAATCATTAAGAATTCGTAGATTTGTAAAATTCAAATTAGTCCCAAGCCACTTTAACTCGAGTCCCATTGCCGAAATTCCTACAATTTTTATTAGAAAATTATTAGTTAATAATTTAGTCATATATTCATATTGATTAACTTGCCATATAGGTGAAATTAATTTTAAACTGTGTTTTTTACAAATACCATAAAATTTTTTTTTTTGAAAATTTGAACTTATTCCTCCATGAACGATCCCTTCTATTTGATAATCTTTTATAGCTATTTTGATTAAGTTATCTAAACTTTTGTCTTCCTCGTCAATAGACGACGATTGAATTTTTATTGTAATAATTGGAATTTGTAAAGCTTGTGATTGAATTGAAGTGATCCATGTGTTAGGGAAATGAAATAAATAACTCTCATCAGAGTGAGGAATTAAGGTCAGAAGACATTCAATAGATAGGCCCATCTGTTTGGCCAAATATAAAGAATAAGTACTGTCCTTTCCCCCAGAAAATAAACAACCCACCTTCAAATACAATGGTCAAATCAAAGATAGTTATTTAATTTATCGTCAATAATCAAAAAATGATTTTATTTTCTGATATCTTTGAAGGGTCGGCAATTTCAGGAATTAATTTTACCAGTTTATCGTGATTTTCAAGGAAAACAAACCCACTTTGAGTGGTTTTATATGATCTGGTCAATTTTGAGTATTCAATTAAACCACTTTTAATAGCTACTGAAAGGTAACGAATAACTTGAGAATGTGATACAGATGCCTTATTCATTATAGCAGTTTGATACTCCCATGTATATCTTGCACAACGAAGAATTGCTGCAATTACTTCTATGTCTGCACGATTCTTCATTTAGATAAAATAAACCTCCATTATTTATGACTAGATTTTTCTATTAGAATAAATAAAAAAACATGTGACAATTATTCGAGACAAATTAGTTTGTAATATTTACAAATACTTGTTTCTGAATCCAACACCTCAGTAACTCATAATCTTCTTCATATACAATGTATCAGACGGCTCTTCCTATACGTCATAGGTGTTGATTTAGTTATTATATTTAATATAATCTAAATAAATACATTTTCAAGCTGACCTACGTAAATAATATTGTTAATCTTTCCTTTTCAATTTTTATTATCCATATTATTTGAATAATTCATGAAATCTGCAAGGATAATAAAAACTAAGGAGCATCTAGTAATCGAAGACTTAAAGGTACCAAAGCCAAAGGAAGCACAAGTTCTAGTTAAAGTAAAAGCTGCAGGAATTTGTCATAGTGATTTGCATCTATGGGAAGGCGGTTATATGGGAGCAGGAGGAAAATTTATGAAGGTTGAAGACAGAGGAGTCCACTTTCCTTTAACACCTGGCCATGAAGTTTCAGGAATTATAGAAGATATTGGAGAATCAGTATTAAATTTTCAAAAAGGTGATAAAGTACTTGTATATCCATGGATAGGTGATGGACTATGTCGATCCTGTAAAACTGGAGAAGAAAATTTATGTGAAGCACCACAAACATTGGGAATTTACCAAGATGGAGGATATTCAGATCTCATGCTAGTTCCTAACTACAAATATCTTATTAAATCACATGATATCGATTTCAACTCATCTGCTTCACTAGCTTGCTCTGGTCTAACGGCATATACCGCAATTAAAAAGTCATCCGCACTACCTGGGGAGAATTTAGTGATAATCGGAGCAGGAGGATTAGGATTGATGGCAGTTCAGATTGCTAAGGCTATAACAAATGCTACTATTATTGTTATGGACGTAGATGACAAAAAATTGATAGAAGCTAAAAAATTTGGAGCAGACTTGACAGTTAACTCAATCTCTTCAGACCCTATAAAAACAGTAAAAGACATGACTAATGGAAAGGGTTGTGAAGTCTTGGTAGATTTTGTAAATAGTAACAAAACTGCACCAATTGCGATCGAAGTCATGAGAAAGCGAGGGAGATATATTATGGTAGGTTTATTCGGTGGTTCGTTAGATCTCAATTTACCACTCGTTCCACTTCGAGCTTTCAATATTACTGGAGCATATACTGGAGGTTTTAACGACTTGGTAGAACTAGTGTCGTTATTTAAGAACGGAAAAATTAATTCTGTAGTATCTAAACATTATAAACTAGAAGAAGTAAATACTGCTTTAGAAGATCTAAAAAATAGAAAAATTATAGGTAGAGCTGTTTTCAATCCATAAACTTTTGTATCCCGCGAGCAGGATTTGCTCCAAAAAACTAGTCAGTTTATTTGTTTGAGCCTGCGACAATTCGGTTTCTGAATGGATGTTAGCATGGCAGGCTGATCTTATGGTTAGCTAATTAGCCAACTACTACAGCCGAAAGCTCTACCAGGCTGAGCTATCGCGGGATAATTTTTTGTTGTACTTATTATATATAATTGTGACTCATATCAAAATTTGCAACATAATTATAAAAAATATTTTGAAATACTAAGTGAAGAATATGACATAATTTTATCAGCTCCCGCTCGTTTTAGGGAAGAGAATAAATTTATAATAAAATAATTTTCATCTAATAAACCTGATTTGGAAGCAGCTTTTATCATTGCATACTCTCCTGAAACAACCTGAATAACTATAGGTTTTTTACAAAATTTTTTAACTTGGTAAATAAGATCTAGGGATGAAAAAGCAGGCTTAATCATAACCATATCTGATCCTTCAATAATATCCATTTCTACCTCCCTTTGAATCTGTCTCGGATTGTTATATGATACTTGGTATGTCGATTTGTCTATCTCATTTGTCCCGATATCAAAAAAAGTTTCCGATCTAAATGGTTTATATAATGAAGTAGATTGTTTTGCAGAAAAGGAGAGTATCTTTATTTTATCGTATCCATTACTATCGAGTGTTTTCCTAATTTTTCCTACTTGTCCATCCATCATGGCAGACGGAGCTACAACATCTACTCCGGCTTCCGCATGGCTTAATGCGATTTTAGATAACACGTCAATAGTTAAATCGTTATCGACTACTTTTCCATCTTTTTGAAATATTCCACAATGACCGGTTTTATTATACTGACATAAACAAATGTCGGAAATAAGAGTAATTTTACCATAAAAATTTGATTTAATTAGTTGTAGAGATTTTTGTACTATACCGTTTTTGGAGATTGATGATTTTCCTCTATTATCTCTAACCTTTGGGATCCCAAAAAGAATAAGATAACGTATACCGTTTTCAGTAATCTCCTCAACTGCAGGTAGAAGATTATCATAAGATATTTTGAAAATCCCAGGAATAGATGAAAATTCTTTGGAATTTTTATTCTCCTGTACGAACAAAGGAAATATAAGATCATTTTTTTTTAAATCGAATTTTTTGGATAATTCGTAATAAATACTTTCATTTTTCAATCCTTACTTCCTCCAATCAAACTATTGTGTATTTCTTTGTTTTGCAAATGTAATTATTTTTTATTTACAGTTTCACTGTTACCATTATCATTATCAGTATTATCCAACGTCCACGGAAACCATCTACCAATAATCTTTCCCCAATCTATTCTTAAATATAATATTATTATTAAAATCAATATACTAACACTAACTACAATACTTATATAGAGATAGATTGGATCAGTATTTTTTGAAGTTAAAAGATCTACTACTGGCCTTCCAAAAAATACACTACCAAATACAATAAATTCATTTTGAATAAATTTACCAGTGAAAGTAGCTATTACAAATTTAGCAGGATTGTATCTCGATAATCCTAGGGGGATATATACTAAATCATCTGGAATTGGTGTCAATGCTGCAATAAATGCACCAGCACTTCCATATTTTGATAATAGTTTTTGTAGAGGAAGCATACGTTTTTTTGTTTTTGAACTTAAAATATTCCTTCCATAATAGCTGCCATAAAAAATAATTAACTTTGCTATTACTGCTCCCAATGCACTTGATAAGGATATCAAATGAGGATCCAGATTTTGATTTATTCCTGCTGTAAATAAGATAGGAAAGTATGGAACAGGAATAAGGGGGATTATACTAGCAAAAAAAGTAAAAATCAAAATACCGATATATCCATACTCTTGATAGCCAAAGTCAAAAAGAGAGAGTATGTTTTCAATTCCATCCAAATAATAACCCTCCAGTTTAATTATTTTATGTGTAATTTAATTCAATAATTTTAAACAAATTATCAGCAATTATAATCTCGATTTTAAATTATTAAGATTTAGAAAAAATACAAAATATAGTCTTAATAGGCCTTGGCAAAAATAACCGTTTTTTCCGAATCAGTATTGCAATATATGCATTTACCATTTGAATCTAATTTTTCAAATTTAACAAGTCGTATATCCGCACCTGTGTCATTTTTTATATTATTTTCACATTCTTCATTTTCGCACCAATTAGCAAGAATAAATCCGCCTTTATTTTTTAGAATATTCTTCATTTCGTCGTAGTTCGTCGTATTTATTGTATCATTATTTTGTCTTTCTTTCGCATTATCATAAAGAAAGTTTTGGGTTAGAGAAAGGAAAGAGAAAATACGATCAGAACAAATCTCTCTATCCATGACTATTTTCTCTCCAGTATCCCTTCTAACTAGCTCAATTTTTTTATTTTTTATATCTCTTATACCGATATTAATTCTCAGTGGTACACCTTTTATTTCCCAATCGTTAAATTTCCAACCTGCTGTGTATTCGTCTCTATCATCTAGAAGAACTCTTAATTCTTTTTGCTTTAGTTCATCTAACAGTTTTTTTGATTCTTCGATAACTATATCTCGATCTTTATTCTTGAAAATTGGTACAATAACAACCTGAATTGGAGCAATTTTAGGTGGTAGTATCAATCCTTTATCATCCCCATGCATCATAACTAGTGCCCCTATTACTCGCCATGATAAACCCCAAGAAGTTTGCCATCCAAAATAGTGTTTCGAATCACGATCTAAAAAACGTATTTCAAATGGTTTTGCAAAATTTTGACCCAAGTTATGGGATGTAGCCATTTGTAACGCTTTGCCATCTGGCATAAGAGATTCCAGTGTTGTAGTGTATAAAGCTCCAACAAATTTTTCTTTATCCGTTTTTAATCCTTTGATAGTAGGGATAGCAAGAAAATTTTCTATAAACTCCTGATAAAGACTTAGTATTAAGAAAACTTCTTCTTCAGCTTTTTGACTATTTTCATGTACAGTATGTCCTTCTTGCCAGAGAAACTCTGAGTTTCTAATTAATGGCTTCGTAGCTTTAATTTCTGCTCTTAGAGCAGAATTCCAAAAATTTATCTTTAATGGGAGATCTCGGTAACTTCGTATCCATTTAGAGAAGATTTGATATGCTAGAGTTTCTGATGTAGGCCGTACTGCTAACTTGTCAATTAATTCGTTATTCCCAGCTTTGGAAACCCAGAAAACTTCTGGATTAAATCCTTTAAAATGATTTTTTTCCTTAGTTAAAAGACTTTCAGGAATCAATATAGGAAGAAATCCATTCTCATGACCAGATTCTTTTAATTTTTTATCCAAAATTTCTTTAATTATTTCCCAAATCTTGTATCCATATGGCTTGAGTATGATAAAACCTTTAACAGGAGAATAATCAATTAAACCTGCTTTTGTCACCACTTGAGTATACCATTCACTAAAATCTTCGTTTTTTTTGGTTGTTATTCCTATTTCTTTAATTTCTGCCAATAAAATCCCTTAATTTTATTCATACGCTTATAAGGGTTCACCACGACAATATACTTTACCTGATATTCTACTATGAAAGTTCTTACAAACGTAACATGGTATAAAAGATATTTCTTTTTGTAAAACAGGACAGTCTACTGACTCCAATTTCATTCTCTTGAGCATTTTTGGACTTACACCCTTCAATTTAAGCTTTCCTTTTTCATCCATCATTCCAATACTTTTTAATTCATTTTTTACTTTTTCATCAAGCCGGATAGCTTTTTCAGTTAAATTTATTGGAACAATATATTTTATATCTTTATTAATATTAGAATTATTGTTATTATTATTAGATTCACTCATGTATTTATTTTTGAACATTGAATATATGATGTTTCCTATAATATTTAACAAAATTAAAATAAATTACTTTATATATTTATGTTAGTAAGTTGAATACAGAAATTTCTATTAAAGACAAATTACTTTATGAAATTCTTGAACAATGTAAAGATCATAATAATCTCTCAAAAGTTGATGCTCTTTATCTTTTAGAACATGATGAATTTATTCCAATATTGAATTTAGCATTATTTCTAAAAAATCATTTCAAAAAAGATGTTATTACCTACTCTAGAAAAATTTTTATTAATATAACAAATCTGTGTCGAGACTTTTGTTCATATTGTACTTACCGTAAAAATCCATTTGAATCATCATCTATCATGATGAAGCCTTCAGAAGTGTTGAATCTAGCAAGAATAGGAAAACAGTATAAATGCACCGAAGCATTAATAGTTTCAGGGGAAAAACCAGAAGATCGATATAAAGAAGCCAGGGAATGGATAAAACAAGAAGGCTATAGTTCTTTCGTAGATTATGTAATTAGTATCTCAGAAAAAATTGTACGAGAGACAGGACTATTACCACATTCTAATCTTGGTAATGTTTCAAAGGAAGAAATGAAACTACTTAAACATCATAATGTAAGCCTAGGATTGATGTTAGAATCTTCTAGTGAAAGGCTTGTGCAGAAAGGTATGGCCCATGAGTTCGCACCTAGTAAAAATCCTAAAAATAGAATTGAAATAATTAAGAATGCAGGAAGATTGAAAATACCTATAACTACTGGTCTTTTAATAGGAATTGGAGAGAATAAAGAAGAAATAATAAATGATATTTTTCTACTTAAACAAATACAAAAAGAATTTGGAAATATTCAGGAAATTATATTGCAAAATTTTCAACCCAAAATAAATACTAAAATGCAAAATGTTTCATCACCTACAAAAGAATATTATCTCAAAATAGTATCATTGGCACGTTTGATAATGCCTGATATGAATATTCAAATACCACCAAATTTATCTCCTTGGTATTATGGCAAATTCATTGATGCCGGAATCAATGATTGGGGAGGTATATCGCCAGTAACAATTGATCATGTAAATCCTGAATTTTCATGGCCAAAAATAAATGAACTAAAAGATGTTACTGCATCAAAGCACCAAAAGTTACGTGCTAGATTGCCAATATATCCCGAATATATAGAGAAAGAAGGATTTATTTCTCCAGATTTAAGGAAGCAAATTGACAATATTATTGATGAGGATGGGTTAGTAAAAGAGGATTATTTAGTTGAATGTTGATAGTTTTCTAAAAAGAATAGATCCGATTATTTCGAATATATTAGATAAAACGATCGATGGAAAAACTGTTTCAGAGCTAGACGCAATAGAATTATTCAATTCAAAAGGAATAGAATTGAATTTGATTGTTGCAGTTGCCAATTATCTTTGTAAAAGAAAAAAAGGTAATCTAGTAACATATGTAATTAACAGAAATATAAATTTCACAAATGTTTGTATTAAAAGATGTGGTTTTTGTGCATTTAGTAGAGATTTCAGAGAAGAAGAAGGGTATTTTTTACCTATTTCTGAAATTATAAGAAGGGCAAAAGAAGCAGAAAAATTAGGAGCAACAGAAATTTGTATTCAAGCTGGGCTTCCACCAAAAATGGACGGTAATTTGTATTTAGATATCTGTAAATCTATTAAAAAAGAGCTTCCAAACATCCATATACATGCTTTTTCTCCAGAAGAAATTCTATATGGTGCCAAAAGATCTAATTGTTCTATAGAACTTTATCTACAAATGCTTAAGGAAGCAGGATTAGACAGTATTCCAGGTACTGCTGCCGAAATTTTAGATCAAAAAATTAGAGATATAATTTCGCCGGGTAGAATATCTGTAAAAGATTGGATAAAAATAATTAAATATGCACATTCTATAGGAATTAAATCTACTTCTACTATTATGTATGGTCATTTGGAAACATATTCAGATATAGTGAAACATCTTACAACAATAAGAAATATCCAAAAAGAGACAAATGGGTTCACGGAATTTGTTCCATTAAGTTTTGTTCACAGTGAGGCACCTATGTATAATAAAGATCTTGTTAAAAATTTAAGAAATGGACCAACCGGAAGCGATGTAATAAAAATGCACGCAATTTCAAGAATTTTTCTTTATAATCAAATAGATAACATTCAAGTATCGTGGGTAAAGGAAGGCCAAAGAATGGCACAGATCTTATTGGAGGCAGGGGTAAATGATTTGGGCGGTACATTGATCAATGAAAGTATTTCAACATCAGCAGGTGCTTCTTTTGGTCAATTATTAAAACCTAGAGAAATCCGAAAGTTAGCTCATGAAATTGGAAAAACACCAGCACAAAGATCATCATCATACAAAATCTTAAAATTATTTTCAAAAGATAATTATATGCAAGAAGAATTGCTTGATCAAACAGACCCTCAAAATTTTGGTTCCTATCATGAATTGATTAAACTAGATAGTTTTAGATACAAAAAAACAAATAATTAAAACTCTTCTTTTTAGTGATTGTTTGTATATGTGAAGTATGTCTTTGTTATTGGTAAGATTTATCAATAGTAAAATACGACCATTAAATTTGTAATTATTTGGTGTCAAATTCTGCGGAAAAAACTTCGAAATGGAAATCTTTAGAGCATAATGGAGTAGCTTTTCCTCCATCCCATCGTTTAATAGGCTTAAGTATTCGTATTAATAGTGAAAAAATAATTCTAAATACTGAACAAGAAGAAATAGTTTATGCATGGGCAAAAAAGAAAGATACTCATTATATAAAAGATTCTCTCTTCCAGAATAATTTCTTGAATGATCTAAAAAAAGTCTTACCTCAACAATTTCATAATATCCAAACCATTAATGAAATTGATTTCTCTGATATTTTTAAATTTGTTGATAATGAAATTAAACAGAAGATTCTAGAGAAAGAACGACTCCGAACCCTACCAAAAGAAGAACGAAAGAAGATGTTAGATGTTAAGAAACAAGAAAAAGAGAAGCTTAAGCAATTTTACGGAAAGGCACGAGTAGATGGTTTTGAAGTAGAGGTAGGGAATTGGTTAATTGAACCGCCTGGTTTGTTTATGGGAAGAGGTCTCCATCCACTTCGTGGTAGATGGAAACCTCGAATAACACAACAGGATGTAATCTTAAATTTAGGCGAAGATGCCTCTGTCCCTGAAGGTGCATGGAAAAATATTGTACATGATCGTTCATCTACTTGGCTTGCAACATGGACAGAAAAACTAACAGAAAAAAGGAAATATGTTTGGTTACATGATTCAGCATTCTTAAAACAAAATACTGATCGAGAAAAATATGATAAAGCAATAAAATTAGAAAAATTTGCCACTAAAGTTCAGAAGGAAATAATTAACAAAATGATTCACTCTAAAGATCTAAATCAACGAAAAGTTGCAACAGTTTGTTTTCTTATACTCAAATTAGCCATGAGAGTTGGTGATGAAAAAGACAAAGATGAAGCAGATACTGTGGGCGCCTCTACTCTAAGAGTTGAGCATATTAGATTTCCAGAAAAAAATGGTAAAGAGTACATAGAATTCAACTTTCTTGGAAAAGATAGTGTACCATGGCAGAAAACTGTAGAAATAAATTCTATAGACACAAAAGGATTATGTAATAATCTTAAATTATTTATGAAAAACAAACAAAATGATAGCGAAATTTTCGATAACATAAACTCTTCAAAAGTCAATGCTTTTTTAAGAAAAATTGATCCTACAAATGTTCCGGGCTTAACGGCAAAAGTATTTAGAACATATCTTGCTACGAAAATAGTAAGAGAAGCTTTAAAGGATCCTCCGATTGTAGTTAATGAACTCGCATCAGAACCTAAAAAAATTTATATTGCGAGAATTGCAAATCTAAAAGCAGCAATTGCCTGTAATCATAAAAAGGGGATTGATCCTAATAATCCGGCAAGCAAAAAAGCTTTAGAAAGATTTAGTGAATCAATTAACAAAAAAGAAGAATTAATAAGGAAATTAAGAAATGATATAAATTCAAAAAAATGGAAAACAGAAAAACAGAAACAAAAATTAGAATCTCGTATTGAAAAAATTCAATACCAATTAAAATTACAAAATGAAACGCGTGATTATAACTTAGGAACATCATTAAGGAATTATATCGATCCAAGAGTTATGAAAAACTGGTTGGACGATGTAGAATTAGATTGGAAAAAAATCTATACAACCACATTACAAAGGAAGTTTATGTGGATCGAATCACCTTAATCTTCCATTTTAGTATCTGATTTTTTTCTATAATTTCTATCGGAAATATTCAATTTCTTTTTTATAATTGGTACCAATTTTTCGACCTTTTTTTAATTTTATATTAATAGAATATATACCACAACTGAAATAACATGAAGATAACGCTCCTGAGCTTGCCGGAGTGGCTCAGCTTGGTTAGAGCGTTCGACTCATAATCGAAAGGTCGCGGGCTCGAATCCCGCCTCCGGCATAGAGTCTTCGCTTCTAGGCACCTCCATTCAAAACAAAGAAGAAAAATTTTTGAGCGAATATGCAAACAAGGAATTACAATACAATAATATTGACGCATCTGACATATTCGTAAAAAAAGATCAAGTATAGATTTTGGTAATTAACTGCTAATAAAAAGCAACCAGCTAACGATTTTTATAATGAATTCATTATAAATGGTTTCTTATATATAATAATATAAAAACTAATCAGATTTTATAACCAAAAACCATAAAAACAAAATACTATTATTTTTTATATTTAAAAAATCGGAGATCCATCTCCATTAACAATCTTAAGATCTTCCATAGATAGAAATTCTTAGATCATTAGATTTAAGAAATGTCTATTAAGATTCATTTTGTAAATATGGCAAAAAAATAAGAATATAATATATAATTTTATAATGAAAATTTTTGTGCTAATTTAAAGAGATAAATTTAGCTTTAAATGTCTTATCTTCAATATCTGTTTATTCAATTCATAAAAAACATGATATCAACAGATATAGTAACATATTCCATTTATCCATACTTTCTTGTTTTTAGTCTACCTAATATATCTAAAGTATTAGTCATATTTAGAGATGGATAAAAAGTCATATTGCTGTACGGAACTTGATACAAAGGTTTGGTTAATTATAGATCTATGATGTAAAAGTTTTTGAAATCATAATAGAAAAAATAATTATTCAATTCGGTAGTAAGAACTTTTTGTTTGGGCATTGAATTCCATCAATTCATTCATCCATACTTGAAATCTATATTACATAGGATCCTATATGTAATTGACAAATTCGTTGGATCTTTACTTGATAAATATTGAAGCCATAGAGTTTACAGAAATGACGGTAGATGGTATCATGAAGCATATAATATACCAAGATTAAATAATCATCTCTACTCACAATTAGAGAAGAGTTTGATGGAAAGAATACCCATTGTTTTAAGGATAGAATCGAAAGTTTTCATAATTACGGTCTATTAATTAGAAATAAATAAAATCTATATCATGTACATAACATTATATAATTATTTTTTCCTATTACCGATTATATAGTTACAAATTGCAATGATTTTGAATAATTGGAAGTAGGATATTTTCTTAAATTAACAGATCATACTATTCTTTTAATTTATGTTTTATAAATAAAATCAATTATAAAATAAAAAATCTTAGTCATAGGTGACATAATATTACTATTAAAAATGTTTATTCAATAACAATATTTTAAATTTCGAACAAATATCGAAAATTAACACTAATGAAAATAATTATACTTTTTCAAAATAAAATAATAGTAGATAACCGATTAAAAATATATAGACGATTAATATTGGTAATTATAGTTATAAACTATTCTTAATTACTAATTTTATCTTTTTTTAACAAATTCGATATTTTTTAGTTCTCCTCTAACATATGGATAGACCTATGTTCTATTGAAATCGTTAACTTATTTATCAACTTTTTATATTTACTAAAATATTTTCAAAATTATTAAATTCAAAATTTACCAGTTTTTTATATACTAAGATATTTAGGGATTATTTTCCTAATTTGTGTATCCATTCTATGCCTTTCAGTAGTATCTGATTCGCCATTTCAAAATGCTGCGTCAGCAAAAAACTTAGAAATAACAATAAAAAATGGTGAAGTCGATAAAAAGGATAAGTTAGTTGTTGTATCAGAGATTAACATCGCAAATATATCAAAAACTGGAATGATTAAAATAGTTGGTGCAATCAATGGAGAAGGATTTAGCAAGGATATTTCATTATCTAAAATAGATGAAAAATCTAAGAAAATAAAAATTAATTTTGTTACGAACAAAGAAAATGAATAAGTGCTGGTACACCCGATGAATTTTTTGTATGTGCATATCATTATACCAATCTTAATAACCAAAAGGCACTATCTAGTGATAAAAAAGATTCAATAGAATATTTTGATTGCAATGAAGGTGATATCAAATCTACTAGTTCTCCATCTGAAGCAAATTTATTTCAATCAAAATCATTAGTTTACGATAAAACAGATTCTTATTATGAGATGCATTCAAAACCTGATCAAGTGGTATATTTTGCCACTCTTGGTAATGAGAAACACAGTAATTCAGAAACTGACGACAACAAGGCTAGTAATCTCATCAAAAAATACTGAAGTTAAACAATATGGAAAGGAAATAAGTTATGATAAAGACAATAATAACGATATTACCATACCAGTAAAAGTAAAGATATTAGTTCCAATGGAAGACAGAAAAGATGCTAAAAAAATTAAGATTATTGCAATGTTGAAAGGACAAATCAAATCTGAAAGTATTAAAAATGTTCAAAAAGAATTTGATAAAACAGGAAAATATACAATAAGTAGAACTTTTGCTTTTGACAGAAATACTGATATGGGTCCAATACAAGTTGGAGACAGATTTCATGCATGTGTGGTAGGAGAAGATTTAAACCCTCCTGAAGGAAGTGAATGTGAAAAAAAGTTAAACAAGCATTTCAATAAAACAAATTCATTAGCAGTACAATAAATCGATTTAGAAAAAATTAGAAGTATATGACGGCATTATTTTTATTTTATTTAGAAATGGAATACTTTTGAACTATTGCATTAGTTATTTAAATTGACAAATTTAGTAATACTTTTTTTTATTTAATATTACTTATAAAGAGGATAAACATTTTATAAATTACATATATGTCAAGTTCTGAAAATGAAAAAAATATACAAAATAAAACCAAAAATGAAGGAGAAACACAAAAATTTTTAGACCAGCAAAAACAACAGATTGATAGTTTAACAGATAGTATTTCAGATGCTAAAAACAAATTCAATGAGAATATTAGCGAAAATCAACAGAGAACCAAAGAATTCGTAGAAAAAAATGCTGATGCTACGAACAAATATCAACAAGAAACCATTAATACAGTTCAAACAATTACTAATAATTTTGTAGAACTACAAAAAAATCTTTTAGATACATATCAGTCACTTATATTCAAATTTTTGGGTGACACTTCTAAATCGTTTGGTAAGAATGCAACATCCCCAAAACGATATGCTGACATTTACAACAAAGCTAACCAAACCATTACCGATACTACTATCGAGACCACCAACAAAATAAATGATGTTGTATTAGGTTCCACAGAAACTTTTAACAAATCTATAGAAATCGCACAAAAATATTATAATGACTCTATTCAAAACTTCTTTAATTTCCTTAAAAAAATAGAAAGATCTTCTAACCAATAATTTTCATCCTTTTCTATTTTTAATTATATATTTTTTATAATTTCAACACTTTTTATAACTTATATAACTAATATTTATATTTATAATAAGAATTTTATAAAAAAATTGTATGTAATGTGGTTTATTCGCTATTAGCATAAAAATATTTTTTTAAATAATTTAAAACACTTGAAGTTATATGTGTATTTGTAACCTACTATTAGTAAGATTTTAAATTTTTTTTTAAAAGAATTGATTAGATTTATACTTGTGACTCCAACCAAGTTAAATCATTAAACTACTTCTTTTCATACTCGATTAATATTATTTATTGATATAATCTTAATTAAATGACAATAGTAAAAATAAATACTAATGTCCAGTAGATTCTAGTGGACTGAGACTGTAGTTAATGTCTATTCATGAATGTGATTTCTAAAAATCTATAATTCTGTAATGTTATTTATTTAAATTTCTATATTTTATAGAAGAAACTGTTTTTCTAACAACGGAATTTATTTAACATTATAGAATAATATCTTCTCAATATTTTTCAGACAAGCGAGAACTTTATTCCAATACTTGCATAGATGGATTATTTCGAAGATTGAATAATAATACTTTAATCATAACCATAGATGTTTTATTGCTATTCTCTAATCATTGCAACTACTTTGGTTTTATTTATATCAATTTTATATAATTAATACTATTATTGTATGGTTTTTTTCCATAGTCTGTAACCTCGGTTATCCTATCTATATTTGTTCATACTCAATCGATTTATCAAGTTTAAATGTCCATAGATTATTTCACAATTCCTTTTTTTTCCATCAATGCTAACCTGTTTCAAAAACAGAATTTTTAGTATATTATTTTACTCGAATCTATATTGTTAATGGTAGTGATATATTCATCACAGTTTTAATAGCCTCAAAATTTTATGATATCTATTCCTCACGTTAATATTGAGGTGTTTCCTCCTATATTGTTAGTTATGATAATTCTTTTTAGCATTTCTTTTTTGAAATACAAATGGTGATTTACTAATATGAATAATAATAAATATGATACTAAATTAAATTCAATTCAAGAGAAAATAATTCAGTTTGTAAATGATTTCCCAGGTATAAGATATAGAGAACTTTTGAGAATTACTGGATTATCAAATGGAGTTTTGTCTTATCATTTAAATCATCTTGATAACTCGGGAAAGGTAAGAGTTCATAGAGTTAACAATCGAGTAACAAGATATTTTTCTCATGATGTATCACCAGTTGAATCGAATGTTATAGGACTTTTACGGCAAAATACTACTAGAAAAATTATAATTTATATGTTAGAATCTGGACCTTGTGGATTCAATGACATAGTGGCATTTACTAAGAAAGTTCCTTCTACAATCTCTTGGCATTTATCCAGATTAAAGGATGCAAACATAATCAATGTACGTAAACAAAATGAACTAAATTTTTATGAAATTAAAATAGATAAAGTATTACTACAAAGACTCTTGAATAAATATCAGAGCAGCTTTACTGGTCATCTTGTTGACGATTATCTGGATATGATGAACGAATTCTGATCTGACTTTATCTTGATATACCATGATTATTCTGATCAAATAATTATTTAGATAATTAAATCAATAATTAATTTTTATTTTATTTGAGAATAATTTGAAATCTATAAACAATAAGCATTATAATGTTTTTAAGACAGAATTAAAACTGTCAGATTTGGAAATTGAATTATTCCTTTTACTTGTCAGTAAAGGAATGATGACTTTAGAACAAATTTCCTCAAATTTGAATCTGAATACACAAACCTCTAATGAGATAATTAATTCACTTGTTAAAAAAAATATGATAATTGAATATTCCATTAATCTATTTGAAACTTTTCATCCTCGTTTTGCTATCATCAATAGATATAAAACATTGTGCATAGAAAATAATACTGTATTTAAAAAAAATCTATTAATTGACAATCTTGCCATATCATTAGAAAAATCTTTTGATGCTGCAAGAACTAAATAAGGATTAATAAAAAATATTTTGATGAGTACAAATGACTCTTCAAATGATAAAATAGTTTACTTTGGTGTAATGAATATAAATGAATATGGTAAAAATATTGGAGCCATAGACATATGGAGAAGTGCTATTACAAAAGAACTTTTTTGCGAAGAGAAAAGGTTAGGTATTATTGATATAGCAGATTATATCGGTATGCCTAAAATTGATAAAGGTCACAAGTGGGCAATAGCTGTAAATAAAAATAGGCTTGGTAAAGACAGATGGAAATTAATAAAAATTTTAAAAGATGGAAAATTTATCTTTTATGATACAGATGATGAAACCATTATTACTAGCAATGTCAAAGACTATCATTTAGTTGATCATGATTGGTGGAGTTTTCTTATTGAAAACAATATTAATAAGAGCATAGAAATTACTAAAGAGTTCTAAATAATGTATGAATTTAACTCTAACAACGATTACAAAGTAGAAGTTTTCGTAACAAAATCTTCAGGGGGAGAGGTTGCGAGTAAATTAAATGGTTACTTTATTGTTAATGGTGTTAGTTTCAAATTTTCTGCTATTGCATTTGGAAGAATAGGTGGACATAATATAAATTTAAAATTATCGAATTTATCTATTAATAAATTAAAAAAAATGAATATTGATTCAGAAAAATTACAACTTATAATTCAGAGAAAATTAATCGAAGGTGATGTTAACATTCTACATAATGGAAACAATATGAATTAGATTTACAACGAAATTATACACTATTGCATTTCACGCATAATTATGGTTAATAAGATCTCATACAAAATAAAATAATTTGAATGAAAATTAAACTAATGCATTTTCTAATGATTTAGAACAACTACACGCATTTCTCTCATTAGATATATTAGGAATGATCATCAATAACAATTTTTTAATTTTATCCACATTATGTTTTAATGTTTCAATAATTTCTTTTGAACTTACAGAGACTTCTGACCAAACATCGAAATCAGTTACTGTTGAAATAGATACATAACACATTTCCATTTCCTTTGCTAAAATGCATTCTGGGATTAATGTCATACCAATTATATCTGCATTAATTAAAGTTCTATAAAAGTTTGATTCAGCTTTAGTAGAAAATCTAGGTCCTTCTATGCAGATATATGTTCCAAGTGGATGATGTTTGTAATTTAATTGTTCTAAATTTTTTATTATGATACTTCTTAAATCTGGGCAGAATGGTTCAGCTTGTGAAATATGGCAAACTTTTGGACCATCATAAAAGGTATAATTTCTTTTTTTAGTAAAATCTATGAATTGATCAGGTAAAACTATATCTCCTGGTTTATATTCTATTTTAAGACTTCCTACTGCGGAAGGTGCTAAAATTACGTTAACACCTAGTTTTTTCATCGCATAGATGTTAGCTTGATAATTAATTTTGTGAGGAGGAATTCGATGATTTTTACCATGCCGAGGAATAAATGCAATACTCTTCTCATTATATTTACAAATCGTTACTTTATCAGATGTTTCTCCATACGGTGTATCAATTTTAATTTCATCAATAATGGTAAAGATAGTAGAATCATAAATACCTGTGCCTCCTATTATTCCGATCTCTGCTAATTTTTCCATATTTTCAATCATAATATTTCACCAAAGAACGGACATCATAACCTTTGTTTCTAAGCAAATCAGCACCTTTTAGATAAACTAATTCTATAACTACTGCGAATCCAAAAATTATACCTCCCATCTCTTCAACTAATTGAGCTGTTGCCAAAGCAGTTCCTCCCGTAGCAATTAAATCATCAGCAATTAGAATTTTCTGACCTTTTTTAATAGCATCTTCCTGAATTTCAATTATTGAGCTACCATATTCAATATCATATTTTTTTGTTCGAGTTTTGCCAGGAAGTTTTCCTATTTTTCTTACCAGAACCATTCCTTTTTCGAAATTACCTGCTAATAATGATGCTACGGTAAATCCACGTGATTCAATTCCTGCTATTAAATCGAATTTAGGTACTTCTTCAGGTTTTATAAATTCTCGGGAGATTTCTTGCAATGCGTTAGCATTTCTAAATAAAGGATTAATATCTCTAAATACTACACCTTGTTTTGGAAAGTGATCATAATTTGTGATTAACGATTTCCAATCTATATTTTGATCCATCAATATGACAAAATTTCTTTTTTAACGGTATAAAAAACATTACTTTTGTTTGTAAATCATTGGTAAATTTGATAGGCTCGATTAGGTATCTGTTTTATTTCGTGAATATTCTAAATAAATTGGTTTTTACTATATCTTTATTTTAGATATTCGTAGATTTGTAATGTATTTTTCAATGGCATCTTTTCCTTTGTAAGCCCCTTCTGGAGCAAAAATACTAGGAGCTTGTGTTGTTTGTAGATGAGCGCAACAATCTCCTCCAAACTTTTTAATATCGTATTCAATAAAAATTATCTTGTTTGCAACCAATAGATCTTTTACCTGTCGAGATTCTAATGTATCATTTACTAATAATATGGGCTTTCTATCATTCATATATACTATTGAGTTATCTATTACAAACTAAATTAATTTTTTTATTGAAATATATTACCATTATTATTTGATTCAAATCTTGGCATATTTTAGAAATGCCTTCTCCTTGTTAAAATTTTTTAATATACATGATTTTAAATTCGCTTCGACTAAAATTGTATCTGAAGCTTTGCTTCCAGATAAATCTGCATATTGTAAATTAGCCCACATGAAATTAGTTCTATTCATATTACACATTTGTAAATTACAGTTCTGCATTTCAGCATACATAAATAATGTCTCAGTAAGGTCTGCCTCTTTAAAATTGCAACTATCAAGTTCAGCTTGAACTAAATTTGTTTTTTTCAATATACTTTTCGAAAAATTAGTTTGAGTGCATTTTGCTCCATTGAGATAGGCAAACGAAAGGTCCTTACCGGATAGATCCTGGTGGCTCAGGTCTGGAATAAAGGTAAGGTTATGTAGACGAAATTCATTAAAAGCGTGAATATTTTCATCACAGATTAGCTTCATCGCATCTATATTCTGTTGACTCATTTGATAAAAAATAAGTTACTTATATATCAATATTACAATTTAAATTTATTTTAATCATGATCTTGATATTAATTCTAAAATTATTTACCATTTAATGAAATAGATAACATTTTTAGTAGGATTCTCTAATTAAAATAGGCGTGGACCTCTCCAATATTAATAATATATCCCCTAGAATAATGGTTGTTGACGATGAACGAGATATATTATCTATTATAAAAAGAGGGCTTGAATTAAAAAATCGATTTCAAGTAGATACTTTTATTGACGCAGAAAATGCTTTGGAATCATTAAAGAAAAAACCTAATGACTACTATGATTTGGTTTTAACTGATATCAGAATGCCTAAAATTAATGGGTTTGAACTTTATCGCAGGATTAAAGAAAATAATCCTCAGATGAAAATTGTATTTATAACAGCTTTTGAAATTAACAAAGAAGAATTCACGAAAGTTATTCCTTCATTAGATGTGCTAGATTTTATTAGCAAACCTGTAAGTATGTCTATTTTAATCAACAAGCTAAACTCAATTTTAAAATATGTAGATTAATTTTGTTAATACGTTCCTTTTTCAAGTTTTGTTCTGTTATTTAATCGATACCTACTATAGGTAATACTTTATTCGAAGGAAAATTGAATGTATTATTATCTATTTCCTCTTTGGAAATTTTTTCAAATTCTAGGGTTATTTCTACTGGAATCGAAAATTTTAAACTTATTTCGTTAGCAAGATTTCCAATAATTTTAGGATCATTTACCTCTTCAGATCCTTCCAGAAATACTCTTGTTTGCCTACGTAAAATTTTTCCACCAAATTTTGATACAATATAATCAGTTATTTCGTTAACAATTTTCTCTGGAACCTCGTTATAATAAAAACATATTCCGTGGATCGGTTCCTTGTCAAAAGGAGTACCGTATTTATACCAAAATATACCAAAATGTTCATGATCACCGTATAAACACTTTATTTCCCAATGATTTACCTTATCGAGAGGATATTTTGCATTTAAAGTTTCTGGTATAGTGAGATGCCAATATCTTACACGCATATTAATTCTTGATATGCTCAAGTATAATAACCTATGAATATAAATAATAAGGATTAAATCTATATTGTTAATAATACCTGTGATTTGAATAATTATTCACAACAGAATTATGATAGACTATTAGTATTGGAGGAAATGGAAAATCAATTTAACAATAAAAATCTTGAATTCTTTGATGAATTAGCTTTTCATCATGATCATGTCATAAGAACTAGGGCAATTTGTATAATGGCAGAAATTGGTGGAGGTAAGGCTATTGACACAATAAGTAAAGTCCTTGAAAAAGATGCTGATGAACTAGTTAGACATGAAGCAGCATTTTCTCTTGGTCAGTTAGGTTTCACTACTGGAATAAAACCATTATCTTATGCTTTAAAGAATGATTCAAGTATTTTTGTTAGACATGAGGCAGCAGTAGCATTAGGAGTAATTGGATCTGAGGATGCTAGAATGATCCTGATCGAGGCGTTAAATGATTTAAGTGAAGAAGTAAAAAAATCTGCTGTTGTTGCTTTAGCAAATTTGGATTATATTTTTAAATCAAAAAAAAGAAATCAATTTACAAGACTAACTGGGGGATAAAACTCGATTAAGTTATCAATTCATTTAGCCTATTTAATTGAATTGCTTCTTTGATTTCTCTAGATATTCTTCTTCCCATGCTCATAGGTTCATTATAAAGGAGATCTGAATAGGGTGAACCTTGGATATAGAGATTGGTTCCTGCAACTATTCTGGCTGAGAATTCAAAAGTCACAAATTTACCATCTCTATCATAAACCCCTTCTATACAAAACGGTCCAGGCATTCCAGGAGTTACCAGTTTTCTTGATGTTTCCACAAAATTTTCGGCCATTAGAAAAACTTCTTGTAATAGTGATTCCCTCAGAACAACAGGAAAGTTACCAATTACATTATAAGTTGGATTAAAAAGTAATTTATTCTGGATATAAGAAGGTATTCTTCCAATCCCATCAATATCTGTTTCATATCTGCGATCTATACCTAAAAGTTCGACATTATTTGATAATGGCGAGTAAAAGAATTGTAAAAAAATAGGTACTCCTACAATAAATTCTTGAATATACAACTCATTTTCTGTTTTGATTAGTTTTTGTTCGATTAAATTCTGACATCTTTCATCAAAACTTTTTTCATCCCATGCCAGAAAATAACCCTTACCACCTGCTGCACCGTGTAATTTAACTATGCACAAATTTTTAATTTCTTTTTTGCCGTTTATTTGTCTAGGTGTGTTAAAGTGTGATTCATTCATCAACCTTTGTTTTAATTCTCTGTCCGCTTCCCATCGTAGTATCCATTTATTACCAAAAATTGGTAACTGAATTTTTTCCAATTCAGTATATTCCAGATTGGATATTAGTGTACCATGTGGAATTAAAATTATTCTTTCATCGTTTAACTTTTGTTGAACATCTTTTTTTAATAAATCTCGAAATTTATCAAGAAAAAATAATTCATCAATAAAATTATATCTTTTGTATAGATCGGATCTTTTTTTTTCACATATTAGAACTGTCCTAAAACCCTCATCTTTAGCTCCCTTTAGAACTTGTAGTGAACAATGAGAACCAAGAGTGCATATAGAGTAATCATCAGAATCTATTATCTTGGACAACAATTTCAATAAACACATGGGTGATAAATTATTTATGATTATTTATCAGAGTTTGAAAAATTAAAAAAAAACAAATAATGCATTATATTCTAAAAATTTATGAAAAAAAAATATTCAAAAAGAACAATCACTCATAATGATAATATAACCTTGGATAATAATTTTTCAACTTTCCTATCAACCTTACCAAACAAAATCCAGTCAGGAGATTTTAAAGTAGCTGTTTACGGATTAGGACATGTCGGTTCTCCAATCGCTGCTGCATGGTTACGTGCAGGAGCATCTGTAATTGGTGTTGATAAATCTCAGTCTATTTTGCAAAAAGCTAGAGATGGAAATACACATATACCAGAACCAGGAGTAAGTGAGGCATATAAAAAGGGTCTTGTTAATCAAAAATTTTTTGTCTACGATGACTTGATAAAAGCTTCACGCGATTCATTTTTAAAGATGATATGTGTTCCCGTATTAGCTGCTGATGGAACAGCTGAACTATCAGCAGTTAAAAATGTAGCTACGGCAATAGGAAAAGGTTTAAAAAAAAATGATATTGTAACACTTAATCCAAGCGTACCACCTGGAACAACTGAAAAAATTGTCATTCCGATTCTACAAAAACAGAGTCATTTAAAAGTCGAAGACGATTTTTTTGTTATATATAATCCAGAACGTATCTATGAGGGAAGAGCTATCGAAGATATAGAAGAACGATATCATGGAATTGTATCTGGATATGGAAAGAAAAGTCTAGAGATGGGTACTAAATTATTTTCAATTATATATCAAAAAGGAATAATATCAATGGGCACGATCAAATCAGCAGAAACCGAGAAATTATTTGAAGGAGTATACAGAGATGTTAATATTGCATTAGCTAATGAATTAGCAATATTTTCTGAAAAATTGGGAATTAATTTTTGGGAAGTACGGGAAGCAGCTAATTCTCAACCATTTTGCCATATTCATAAACCTGGAATAGGAGTAGGAGGTGCGTGTATTCCTGTTTACCCTCAATTTATCCTCAAAACTGCTAAATCCATTAAAGTTGATTGTAATTTGACAAAATATAGTCGATCACTCAATAATTCTATGCCTAAATACTGTGTTAGACAGGCAATACGATTATTAAATTCAAAAAAAGTACGATCTTCGAAAATCACACTTTTAGGGTTGGCTTTTAGGGGTGGTGTATCAGATACCAGACTATCTCCCACCTATGAGGTAGTTAAAGAATTACGCAAATTAAAGGTCAAAGAAATAAGAGTGCATGATCCACTTGTTAAAAACGATAAATTTATTTCAAAATACGATAATATTCATCTATTTAACAACTTCTCTGAATCTATTAAAGAAACAAATTTAATTATGATTATTGCAGATCATGACGAATATAAAAAATTGCCTTTTAATAAACTTCAAAATATACCACTTTATGACGGCAGAGGCATAATTAATAAAGATAACATTATGTTAGACAAGTATTCAAGTATAGGTAATACCATTTAGCATTACATGATCATCATTTCTAAACAATAATTTGTTTTAAAATTTATATGTTTAAATAGATTTGGATAAAATCTCTGATATGCTACTTACTCTTGAATGGAAAAATAATGCGCTTTTGTTAATTGATCAAACGAAATTACCAACAAAATTAACTTATGTAAAATGTAAGAATCATTTAGATGTGGCAAATGCAATAAAAAAACTTGTTGTTAGAGGCGCTCCAGCAATTGGAGTTACGGCTGCATTTGGATTAGCTTTGGCAGCAATTAATAGTACAACTCAAGACCTCAAACAATTTTTGAAGGAATTAAATAATGCATATAAAATAATATTGTCCACTCGTCCAACTGCTGTTAACATTCAATGGGGGCTAAATAGAATTATGCAAAAAATACAAAATATGACGAATATTTCTTTAATGAAACAAATAATTTTAAAAGAAGCAATTTTGATGGCTGAAGAGGATATTACTACGAATAAATCTATGGGTATAAACGGAGCTAATTTATTTTCTGATGGAGATACTGTTATGACTCATTGTAATGCTGGATCACTAGCTACGGTAGCTTATGGAACCGCATTAGGTGTTATAAGAGCTGCTAAGGAGTCGGGAAAAAAAATCAACGTTATTGCAACTGAGACAAGACCTGTAATGCAAGGATCTCGCCTGACTGCTTTTGAACTTCAGCATGATAATATTGATGTAAGTCTGATTCCTGACACTGCTGTAGGTTTTATCATGGCGAAAGGAATAGTAAAGCATGTCGTTGTAGGAGCTGATAGAATATTATACTCAGGTCATGTATTTAACAAAATTGGTACTTATCAATTGGCTATTTTAGCAAAAACACATAATATTCCGTTCTATGTTGCTGCTCCGTCTTCTACATTCGACCTTAAAAATAGTCCTGATGATATTGTAATCGAAGAACGCTCCAAGGAAGAAGTAATTAAAATTGGTAAAAGGGTTGTAGCTCCAGAAAATATTGATGTTATTAATCCTGCGTTCGATATGACTCCACCTGAATTAATTACAAAAATAATAACTGAAAAAGGAATAATATCTCCTCCATATTCACAGACAATAAAAAAATTAATGGAATAAACAATTTGTGAAAATATTATCTTATAATAACATTTTTATCGTCTTTTTCCATAGAAATTGATATAATATGTCAAATGATTTAATAACTAAAGATCAAGTTTATTTTCAATTAAAAAAATGTATGGATCCAGAAATTCCAGTAAACATAGTGGATCTAGGACTTATTTATGGCGTGGAAATCAAAAAAGAAAGGGATGTCGACATAAAAATGACAATGACAACAAGAGGATGTCCTTTGCATAATACTATGGTTAATGATGTCAAGAAATCTGTCGGTAAAATTAATGGAATTGGAAATATTAATGTTGAAATAATTTGGGATCCGCCATGGTCCATTGAAAAAATGGATCCGAAAGCAAGAGAAATGTTAGGTTTTGGAAAACCAAAGTTAAGATTCAAGATTGATTATGAGAAGGCTCAACCAAAAAAACTTGGTTCTTTTCAAAAATCAGAAGATGGTTCATTGGTATTGGTGAATAAAGATGAGAAAAGTTACATGGTTAATGATGCTATAGTTAGATTTTGGGAATCTTGTGATGGTACTAAAACCATTAATGAACTTACTGATCACTTCTCAGAAAAATTAGGAATTCCCAGACAACAAATTGAACAAGAAATGATTCAACTTTTAGAACAATTATTCGATGCGGAACTTATTAAAGTGTAATTTTTTTCCAGAAAACTGAATATGGTTGTTATTTATTATTATCATGTTTTAGCTTATAATGATTATTCATGCATTTTTTAGAACAAAAAATATGAATACAATCTTGTTGTAGACATGGGATAGGTTCATTAGTATTAAATATTCCATTACAATAGACACAAACCGATTCTAATAAAGTGAATGTTTTATTTAGAAATATATCAGAAGCTTTTCTTTTTTCCTTAAACCATATTATTTCCAAGCCTAATTTCTCCGCAAAAGTACGAACAATATCATATGCCTCAAAATATCCTTGAGCATAAAATTGCCGAATAATTATTTTAGGATTTGAGTCATTTTTTTTATATTTCTTGAAAGCAACCAACCATTTCTCAGAGGGAATAATTTCCTTTTCTGATTTTTCGTGTATTTTATTTTTATATTTCATTTATTACCTAAATCATCGTATTTTCATAGAGAAAGCACCTAAGATCATTTGTTTTTATCCGTTTTTGTTCCATTGTATCTCTATATCTCATTGTCACAGTATTATCGATCAAACTATCATAGTCAATTGTAATCGCGAAAGGAGCTCCTATTTCTTCTAATCTTCTATATCTTCTTCCAATAGAACCAGAATCGTCATAGAAGATATCAAAATCTTTTTTTAAATTATTATAGATCTCCTTTGCCAATTGCTCTATTTCTGGTTTTTTAACTAATGGAAGAATTCCAACTAAAATTGGAGATAGATATGGTTTTAATTTTAGATATGTTCTGTTGGTTTCGTTATCTTCCGCGAAAGAGGTTTCTAATATTGAATAGATGCTTCTATCGATTCCTAGAGAGAGTTCAAACACATGAGGTAAAACTTTTTCATTTGTAACGGGATCCATAATTTCCATTTTTTCTTTACTTATTTTTGAATGCTGTGATAAATCATAATTAGATCTATAATTACATGCCACCAATTCTAACCATCCTATACTTGTTTGTAATTCTAAATCAAAAGCAGTTGTTGCGTAAAAAGCCTTTTCATCATTAGAAAGCTTTCTTAACCTGGCATTATTCATATCTAGACCTGTTTTTTCATAAAACTGAAATAATAAAGATAAATAATATCCAATCAGTTTATTTGGGACAATTTTTTTTTCTACAGCCTCTTGTGCAGTAATCCGGAAAATTTCTCCATTGTCAATCGTTAGGATTGTATGTTTAATATCATCAAATTTTGGTATATCATCTAAATGATTTGGATTACAAAAAACTTCTATTTCTGCTTGGTAAAATTCTCTCAATCTTAATAAGCTCTGTCTGGGAGCTATTTCATTTCTAAAACTTTTTCCTACCTGCGCTATAGGAAAAGGTAGTTTGCCTCTCATGGTTTTATATATTCGGATAAAGTCGACAAATATCGTTTGGCATGTTTCTGGTCTTAAATAAGCTTCCTCATTGTTTGGCCCTATTCCTAATTTAAACATCATATTAAACCGCTCTGTCTCTTTAAAATCTGAACCACATTTTGGACATTGTAGTTTATGTTGGCTTATTATAAGGTCAATTTCTACGTTACTTAATCTTTCAGGAATATTTATTTCTGTTTTTTCAGAAATATATTTATCTGCTCGTAGTGTTGTTCTACATTTATTACAGGTTATAATTGGATCTGAAAAATTATCTATATGACCTGATGCAACGAACACATTTTTACTCATAATTTGTGATCCATCAATTTCTATCATTCCATCTCTTCTAACCATCTCTCTACGCCATAAATCGATGAATTTATTTTTAATTTTATTACCATTAGGACCGTATTCCCAAAAACCTGCTGGCGAGTCTGAATAAATACCTGAACTTGGAAAATAGAATCCCCTTTCTAAAGAAAGTTTTAAAATTCGTTCGTAATTAACCATGAATATATTCCTTGATAATAAGCTTCTATATTTTCCTTGAGATTTTCTTTTGCTAGTAACTACTTTCTAACAATTGTAATACATATTCCATATTCTCTTTGTCTCCTCTAATTTTATCTACTGGTGTCTCCATTATTATAGGAATATTTTTAAAATGTTTGTTTTTTAAAATTTCCTGAAATCCAACTTTACCTATTGAACCTAATCCTATATGTTCATGTCTATCTTTATTTTGATTGAAATCACCTTTTGAATCATTTAGATGTAAAACTTTAAGATTACTAATACCAATCGTATCATCAAAAATATCAAGAGTTTGAATAACATTCTCAGATGTTCGCAAGTCATATCCAGATGCGAATGCGTGACAGGTATCCAAACATACTCCAATTTTTTTGTTATCAAGTTGTTCTAATATGATATTAATTTCTTCAAATTTTTGCCCTACACTATTTTTTTGCCCCGCACTATTTTCCAATAATATGTTAACAGGTAAACGTCTTTCATAAGACGAACTATACTTATCAATTGCATAGTTACATGCATTAACTATTTGTGATATTCCATTGGATGTTCCGGTGCCTAAATGGCTGCCGAGATGAATAATAATATAAGGTATATCTAACATTGAACACCTTATAATTTCTTCTGCGAGCACATTTCTAGATTTAAAATAAAAATCATTCTCAGGTGCTGCCAAATTAGGAAGATATGGCATATGAACAACTACGTCATTTTTATCTATAAAACTAGAATTTATTTTTCGTTTATATTCTTCTACATCATTATTATCCAATGACTTGGCTGCCCATCCACGAGGATTTCTTGTAAATATCTGAAATGCAGTACATTTTATATTTTCTGCATTTTTTATCGAGTTGCTTATCGAACCTGATATTGAAACATGAAAACCTATTCTATGCATTTCTAATAAAGAATGATTTGCAGAATAATATGAAATTAGTGTTATTTAATCGATTCTTATCTGGTTCTAAGTGGATTCTTATAAATAATCTGCTAGAATAATTCAATTTTATCATAAGAATATGTTATAATAAAAGCTTTACAATAAAATCTATAAAAGATCTTATAAAAAAATTTGTCACATTGTTCTCAGGATTGAAACAGGCTAATTCAAAAAAGACGGAAAAATAGGCCATAAGAAAATCTTAATAATAAATATATGGAAATATCAATTTTGAGGAGAATCTTATGATATTTACGTCAATATTAGATTCTAATTGAAAGGTCCATAATTTAGGTGACGAAAACCATTACTATTAGAAAAATGATGTCATTTCGTATTTGAAATTTTGATATTTCGAAAAATTAAAAATTTTATCAAGAAATGAAAATATCTAGTAAATTTTTATATCAATAAATTACACCAAAAGTATAAACTAAGCAATATATTTTGTGATATTCTAATATTTTTCTATTTCAAATTTAAATATTATCTTTACGAAGTAGTTTTATTTTGGTAATGGTTAGATATATCTATCTTGAGTATAGTTCTAGGTAATGACGATTTAGCTAAATATCCATTTTTGGAAGAAGCGGGAAAATATATTCGAGAAACTCATTTCTCTTTGGATGACTTTGGTAGATCAGAATTTACACATATCATAGAACGGGCTAAAAAAAGAATAGAATTTGAATTGATAGAGGGTAAAGTTTATACCGAATTAGAAAAATATGATATTGAACTTTTTACTTTCCTTTTATCTATAATAATAATTAAACATATAGGTTTAGATTATGCCGTAAAAAAATTCTCACTTTTTGAAGCTATTCGTGTAGAAAGATTCTTAATATCAGACCTTTTAAAAGAAAAAGATATAACAAAAAAAAATTTACTTATATCAAAAATTTTTAATGAGCTTTTTCATATGGATGTAAAATTAGATCAAAAAAAGACAAATTTATTTCAGATGAAAATTTCTGATTATTTAAAGAGAGCTAATGATTTTAACGAAGTTGAATGGAAATTAATCAATCGAGCAGTTAATACAGGTTATGTATACTTAGATGGAGATGAAACAGTTAGATTGATAAGATCTGAAATTCAAAAATTATTGTATAATAGAATTAAAGACATGACTATCAGTCAGATACCAAATTCAATAATAATGACTTCAGAGTCAATAAGAAAAAAACTATCACCATCGGTTAAAACTCCAATTCAGAAGAGGGAACTACCTCCATGTATAAAAAAATCTCTAGAATTATTAAATAACAATGAAAACTTGCCACATTCGGCAAGATTTATGCTAGCTACATACATGTTGGCTATTGGAAAAACCATAGATGAAGTAGTTTTGTTATTTCAAAATGCACCTGATTATAATGAAAAAATAACTAGATACCAGGTAGAACATTTAGCAGGTAAAAAAGGGAGTCATACAAAATATTCTGTGCCAACATGTTCCAAACTTGCGAATGAAAATCTCTGTTTTGCTACTGTTGCCTGTAGAGGAATAACGAATCCACTACAATTTGGAAAATATAGGTTTAAAATTGGATAACAAGTTTGAAGTTAAAAATATTGAATTTTTAAATCGAACTTACAAAGAATATTATTTTAAAAATATAGGATTGCTTTTACCACCAAAGGAAATTCAAAGTAGAGAATTTGGTATTGTGAATTTTGATTCTAGGGTAATTAGACATTTGTCATTTTCTGATATCGGCAAATTTAAAGCCTATATTCTACAAAATGTTCCTGCAGATGTCTATTGTTCCAATGCCTATTATCAATTTCCTACTTTTCCTATTATTGAAAAAGGCTGGAAGAGCGCTGACTTGATATTTGATATAGATCTCAAAGATTTATTATTGCCATGTCATAAAGAACATACTTTTTATATTTGTTCTGTTTGTAAAGATATTAATAAAAATGATACAAGGATATGTCCTCATTGTAAGGATACTAAAATTTTTCAGAATATAATTCCTTGCAATAAATGTATAAAAGAACTCAAAAAGGAAACAAAAATTTTAATAGAATTCTTAAGAAAAGATTTTGGTATAAAAGAGGAAAATCTTGAAGTATCATTTTCCGGTAATACTGGATTTCATATTATAGTTTTTGACGAGGATTATTCATTGTTAAATTCAAAATGCAGATCTGACATAGTGGGTTATTTGATGGGCAAAAATTTATCATTAGATAGCTTTGGCATCAAATCATTAAAAGATGGTTATAGGATCAAGATTCCTTTGAGTGGCTATTCTTTTGGATGGCGAAAAAGAATTGCCGAAAAGATAAAATTCTCGGAAGCTTCAAGTGACAAATTAAATAAATTAATAAAAAAATTTGGAGGATTTGAATCATTTAAGAAAGAAGTTGACAAATTTGTTTTGGAAATGGGAGTTAAAATTGACCCTCAAGTAACTACAGATATTCATAGGATTTTTAGAATGGTTGGATCTCTTAATAGTAAAAGTGGTCTTTCAAAAATTATATGTAAAAATTTGGAAAAATTCGACCTTTTTAAAGATTCAAGTTTATTCTCTGATGATAGATATGTTGAGATTTCAATAAAGACATCCTTGACGTTAAATTTTAAAGGAAAAAAATATTCATTGGAGAAAGGTATTACTTCGGTTCCATTATCACTTGCAATCTACCTAATATCCAAAAAAATTGCAAATGTGTCAAATTATGCCTCTTAACATATAAATTAATAAATGTTTTTTTCTATATTTCATGAAATTACTGATTGTTAATAACAATTCTCAATTTGTATCTGATCTTATTAATATTGTAAGGAATTTTGACATCAAATTTGAATGTAAATTATATTCACAAATTCAATATACTGAATTATCATCATATGACTCTATTATATTATCAGGTAGAAAAAAATTCAGCAAAGATACAAATTTTCAAAACAATAAGATAATTCATTTCTGCGATAATTCTAATGTCCCTTTATTAGGAATTTGTTATGGTGGAGAAATGATCAATTTGTATTATGGTGGAACTTTAGTTAAAATGAAAAATGCTATCTATGGATTTGTAAAAGTTACATTGAATAAAAACAATATTTTGTTACCTAAAAATTCTTCTATCTCTGTTTACCAAAGTCATATGTATACTATTTGGAGATTATCACCAGAGTTAGAACTTTTGGGGAGTTCTGTAGAAACAAAGAACGAAATTTTTAAACATAAGAAAAAAAATATCTTTGGGTTACAATTTCACCCAGAAAGGAGCGGTAATAGTGGAAGATTATTACTCTATAATTTTTTAACTCACTTAAATTAGATGTTATTTTTATAGTAGGAATTTTATTAAAATCAAATAAAAATAATAAAATCTAATACGTAAAATATATTTAATCAGCTATTATAGATTTAATACGTAGGTTTTACTGAGATATTGCAAAAAAAATTTCAAATATTTTTTTTCTTTATTTCAATAAAGGAATAACTACGAAATTCTAAAAATGAAATAACAATCATTGTGTAATTATAGTTTGTTTCTTTCATAGAACAAATAGTAGAAAATTGTTTCAAGAGATTCCAAATATCTGTTTTAGGATAGTTTTTATTTGATTTAAATTCTCTTATAATAGTTGCAAGATCGGTTTTCACACGATTTAGATCTACCTTTAATAGAAGAAGGCAATTCTCCTATACCACTTGCCATTGCAGTCATTATGCAATATTGGGGAGAAAATATTATTAATTCTGAAAAAAATATCGTTCCAAATAATTCTATAAACATTATAGATGGTATTGAACTTTCTGAAAAAAAACATTATTCCTCTTATATTTACAAGAGCTCTCTAAAAGATATTAAGAAACGAATAGATCAAGGTATACCTCCAATAGCTATTTTTCCAGGCTTACATCATTTAACCCAACATGCATTATTAATTACTGGGTATGATGAAAACGAAAAAAGGATTACAAGTTATGTACCTCGACCTGATACTAAGGGTTCGATACCGGAATCCAAATTTATATCTGAATGGATCCAAGAAGATAATATTATAATCATAATAGTGCCTGAGGATATGGGATCTCTTTTTTCAAAGTCTGATGTAGATTCCACAAAGACCTATAAATTATGTTTTAAGGCAGAAAAAGATTTTTCAAACGGTAATTTTGAATCAGCAATCAGAAATATAACGAGATCTATTGCTTTGGATAAAAATAACGCATTTGCTTGGACATTATTGGGAAGCTGTTATAGCGAAACTAATAATCCTGAATGTATAAATTGTTTTTCTGAATCAATAAAGCTAAATGGGAGCTATTTTTTAGCATATAAAGGCCTAGGCAATTTTTATTTAAAAATAAAAGATTACCATAAAGCAGATAATTATTACTCAAAAGCATTAGATATCAACCCAAATAGGTACGGAGCTCTGTTTAAAAATCGTGCGCTTTCAAGATTAGAGTTGAATGACAAACATAAAGCAAAACAAGATTTACTCTCGTATTTGGAAAAAACTCCCAATGCAAAAGATAAAAAACAAATCACAGAGTTCTTGGAAACTCTTTAGAGTAATTTAAAAGATTTCCAAATGAGTAGAAATATCAAAAAAATTACTTTATTAATTTTTCCCACCTCTCCAACTATAATTAACGAGGTAAAACTTTCGACAATCAGTTTACTGAAAAAAAATGGTATTTTTATTTCTCAAATTATCACTGAAAAAAATTTTTTTTCATTATATACAAAAACAACTATCAAAGCGTTAAGACTTCTCTCTACATGTTTAGGAATTAAAAAAATTGAATTGGCATATTATACTACTAATAAAGACAAATCTATTTTAGATACGGTAATTCAAGTTGGTCAGAAAATTGTTTTTAACGAAAACTTTTACATAAAAGTCTTTTCAGAAAATCCAAATGTAGTAGCTAGAGATCTTGAATTTGTAGCAACTGGATTATTGATAGAAAAACTAGCCAATAAATTGTCTATTCCATCTAGTAACGAATATAACGCAGGTAAATTAATTAAGATCTACATAGTAAAATCTCATTCTTATATATCTTTTAAAACAGTTGATGGAATAGGTGGTATGGTTTTTGGATATCTAAAAAAAAGGGTTTTCATAATTGTCTATGATGAATATTCTCTTTATTGTCTAAAAAACATACTCTTATATGGATTTATACCTGATATCTTTATTTTATTCCGGGATTATCCAGATTTAAAAACAAAATTATATTTAATTCATAATATTATAAATTACACAAATAGCAATAAAATTAAAATACAAATACTACAATTAAATTTTTTATTATCTTATTCGAAAGATAGAAAAGATAATCATATATCATATTATATGATAATTGACATTTGTTTATATCTAAATAAGCTTAAGGATATTGTTCTTCCATATAGTTTATTAGTTCATCCTATTGATTTAATTGAATCTTCATTTAAGCTGTGCATTAGGGAAGGCCTGATTCCATGGTTTCCTTGTCTTTATGAAGATAACCTTTCAAATACAAATGAAATAATCTTCGAACATATTAATTCAACATTTAATAATAGAGAAGATTTTCCTACAAGATTTAAAGAAGGGATTAATAGAAGACATAAATTTCTGAATCTAAAAAAAAATATAAAAACCTTTTATGTCCAAAATAAATCACTAAATATAAGACCTAACTATATTGACAACATTTTGAACTCCATTTAATTTTTCACAAAAATTCATTATTTCAAGGGAACGAGTCATGAATTTATTGTTGTTTAGTATTTCATTTATTGCATATTCCAGTTTTTCAGCCAAACAATCTTCATCTTTCAATATTATTCCAATTCCAATTTTTTTTAATTTTATAGAATTACTAATCTGTTCAGCATGATTTTCTATTGGAATAGAGATAATTGGTTTTCCAAATTGAATCGCCTGTGACATTGTGGTATGACCTCCTCGTAAAACCAATATATTGCTTAACGCAAAAAGCTCGTCGCGTATGGGGCACCATTCGTAATACCAACCATTTTCTGATAATTTTTGTGGGGTGATATCCCCATTAGGTTTACCTTCTGATATCACATATTGAATTTTATTTCTATAATATTTTTGACCCTCAAGTATTTTTCTAATAATAGGTAGCCTTGTCTTTGATGGACCACTTATATGAAAAAACACAATTGGTCTTTCCTTTGTAAAATTCAATAAGCTCATAACATAGTTAATTCTTTGATCTGAAATGTTCCTCTTAGGACTTATAAATCCAACATATTTTATTTTTTTCATAACTGAACTAGTATTCCAAATATTTGATTCTGAGATAGTATAAGGAGGAGGCAGATCAGGAACAAGAATTTCATTTGAAAGTGACCATAAAGTTCCAATAAACTCTCCATTAAGAATTTCAAAGAATCTGCCTGCTTTAAAAGAATGTAGTCTTGGTGATAGAAGGAGTTTAATTTGATTGAGTAAAACAATTGATGGAATTCCTAATAACTTTGCCGAAACAATTGAAGACAGTCTTGAATCTGAAACTACAATATTTGGTGAATATTTAATCATCAAACCTACCTCTTTAACTACTTGGGATGTAAAATTTTTAAACCAACTTGGTATATTAGATAGAGAGTTTTTCATAGAAAAACTGCCTTGTGAGTTCCAAGAAAATTCAACAGCTGGAACTCTATTGCAATCATAACCATATCTTGATATAAAATCAACTGCTTCACCGAAAGATGAAAATTTTACATAAATATCGTTGTTGGTTTTTACTCTTTCAGCTATAGTTAGCAATCTACTTGCATGGCCCAATCCTACTCCATAAGGAGTAAAATATGCCTTTTTAATCATTAGTCAACACTATTATAAAGAATATACCTTATCTAAAAATTAATAAAAAAACAATTTAAATCTAATTTAAAGAAATAATGGGTTGTTAAAAACTTTCGGAATTGTTGATATCACTATAAATTAATCTCATCTCGTCAAATGTTAACTTTTCTCCACTTGACATTTTCTTTAAAGCTTGTTCTTTCATCGAATTCCAAATCTGTATATTCTCTTTACTTTTCCTAGCTCGATCTTTAGTTGATTGAAAACCAGAATAATTTTTATCGTGGCTATCTCTAGTTCTTCTTTTGCCACCAACAGAGCTTATCTTAGATTTTCTAAATTCGATTGCATTAATTTGCGTATTTACCATTTCCAATTTCGCGGAAGTTTCCCTAACGTCTCTAATTATCTTCCTCCTTTCTTCGTATAGCTGTTCCCTATTGTCTAGTAACTTGTCTAATACTTGCTTTAGTTCTCCTATTTTATTTCCAAATTCTGATCTCTTATCAAAAATTTCATTAATTTTCGATTTTAAATTGCCATATTGTGATGAAATTGTTCTAAAATGATCTTCTTTTTTATGGATAACCTTCATTGCATATAATTTGGTAGCTATTTCCTTTGAGCGAGTAACTAATTTTCGTTCCTCTTCTTTCGATAATTTTTTAGTCTGAATATCTCTCTCTAATTGTTCAAGAGTTTTAGTCAATTGTTTAATATTAATTCTATCTTTATTTGATCTCGTTCCCGTTTTTTCATCAATTACCTTAAGCTGACTTCTAGCTTTCAATACCATATCTTTTAATTCCATAAATTTAGGAAATTCTTCTTCTTTAACATCATTCACTTCTTTCAGTTTTATTCGTAGCTCTTCGAGTTTTTCTCTTTCGCCGTCTATTTGTTTTTTGGTAACATCTATCTTTTCATTTAGGTCTTGTATTATCTTTTCTCCATTTTTTTGATCATCAAGTAAGGAATTCTTAAAGTCAAGTAAGGTCTTCAGATTTGACTCTAAAGATACAATATTCTGTTCGTGATCCATCCTTCTTGAATTGATACCTTCGTTGCTCATAGCATTAATCTCTTCGGTTTTATTCACGCCGCTTTAGACTTTTATTAAAATTTAAAATTATATATATTTTTATCACTTGTTAATATTATTATTAATATTATTACGAAGTTTAATCAGCCTATAATTTATATGCTATTGACTATATACTAGAATTGAAAGGAATGGACGATTTTGAGAAAGAGTTTCCTGAATTTGATTGGAAAAATACTCCTGCATACAAGCATCCTATGGGAAGAGATTGCCCTTGTCCCAAACATGAATATATTCGTGAGCAAATTAATGTTGCAAAGAATTTAAGCGAAGCCAAAACTAATAATAAACAACGCGCACAAATCACATTGAAATTTTGTCCTGATCATTATAATGTTTATTTTCAGGAGGTAATTCCGTCCATGCCATTAAAACATAGACTTATGACGAAATTTGCACTAAAGCTTGGAGCAATAATCATCCAAAAAATACCATACATGCAGTCTGATCAGTGTTTTTACTGCAAATTTGGTTCTGGAGGATTTGATAAACGACAAGAGCTTCCACCAATTTAACCCTGCTTATTCAACATATTTTTTATCATGTTTCCATGACTATAAACCAACCCTAATGCCAGTATATTCCTTAATATGATTGACAAGTAAGGAATTTTTTTGTTGGTCGTTCCTATGTAACCTATTAAAAATTCTTTTTCTACTATCCTATAGAGAGTTGGATCCAAATCAATAATACTAGCCAAAAAACTACCTATATCCATACTTTGAGAAAAGATTGAATCACTTTTTTGAATAAACCCAAGATCAATCCTTATCAATTCTCTTTCTTTAGTCACCAAAAAATTTTGACATTTGTTATCAATAAAGACCATTCCATTTTGGTGCAGCTTTCCAGTGATTTTTCCAACCTCAAGTGCTAGCTCATTTGGTTTTTCTGAACTAAAACAAGAATAAAGATTACCACCTTCAATATACTCTTCTACAATTTCATTCTCAGTAATAGAAAAAAGTTTTGGGGAATTGATTCCTATTAGTCTCAATTTATTTCTTGAATGCAAACCCTCATTATCTAATATTTTCTTGCCTATTTCAGGGGGATGAGCAGGATTACAAGAACAAATCGAAATTAAGGTAAAACAAAAAATCAATATGAATTGCCTAAATCCTGTAAATGATTTATTTCGTTTTACAACTACTAGATTTTTACCGAATTTAGTTTTAGTGATTTTTCTTTCCCAATTTATAAAATACAACCTAATTATACTTATTTGATTTCTTTATAATTTTTATTATAGAATTAATAATGGACCGGGTGGGATTCGAGCCCACGATCTCAGCAATGCCAATGCCGTATCCTACCGGACTAGACGACCGGCCCCCGTCACTAAAAATAACAATTAACTCGTTATTAATATTTTTAAGAAACAATATTATAATTCTATTTTCTAAAAAATTAATGTAGTGTGAATATAGAAAAATCAGTCGGTGCAGTCATAAAATATCAAACGTCTCCCCTCAAAATAAAAGACCCTGAATTTTTATTGTTAAGAAATCGCAGAGGATACTGGGGGTTCCCACAAGGTCATAAGGAAGAAGGGGAAACTGAAATACAAACACTTTTTAGGGAAGTATTTGAAGAAACTGGAATAAATTCCTTAAATATTTTGTCTTTCATAGGAAGAATAAAATACTCTTTCTTCAAAGGTGAAGGAATTAAATCTAGAAAAGAAGTTAGTTTCTATTATGCTACTACAAATATTAGAGATATAACTCTGTCTAATGAACATGATGATTTTATATGGGCTACATTTTCAGAAGCACTACTCTATCTTAATAGAAAACAATTAAAATCAATAATGATCGAAGGTCATGAAAAAGGATTGTATTAATAATTCACGTAAAGAATACGACACTATATAGTAGTAAATTTATGATAATCAATTTATATGTGATTCTATGTGGATGAGGATAGAGGATTATCACGATGATCACTTCTGGTAAGAGAATAGTTTTGACTGCGGACCGGAGTTTAATGACCAATTATCGAGGAAATTTTCTTTATGGGTTTATTGCTTGTGGACCATATGAACTTGTTCCTGAATTTGTTTTCGATAAGCTTTTTTGTCCCAGTGTAGAAACTGATAAAGAAACTGGAGAAGTCAAAGTAGCTCAATGTGGATTAAGAAGAATAGAAGGTGCCTTGCTTCAACAGTACACTAGAGATGAAATTTTTTTAGCACATCCTGAGATGTTACATAAATGTATAGGACCTGACACAAAGGTAGTCGGAATTAATGTTATGGATCCATTAGGTATGGCACCAGTCACGACAACAATGTCTCCCGAGAAACTATCCTATGTAGCAATGAAATTTAAGAAAATGTGTGCTTTAATAATTCAATTAAAGAAAAAATATGATTTTAAAGTAGTCGTAGGAGGTAATGGCGCCTGGGAGCTGGCAAAACCAGATAGAATGAAAATTCATGGAATTGATACAGTTGTTATTGGAGAAGCAGATGAATTAGCCTTAGATCTATTTCAGGATCTAGAACAAGGAGATGCTCCTGAACTTTTACATACATTTGTAAGAAGTATTGACAATATTCCCAAAATACAAGGACCTACAATTAATTCATTAATTGAAGCTATGAGAGGTTGTGGTCGTGGATGTGATTTTTGTGATGTAAACAAAAGATCAAAAAAAGATATCTCTCTTATTAGACTTCAGGAAGAGGCAAAAATCAATCTTAACTATGGATTTGATTCGATATGGCTTCAATCAGATGAAATGTTATTGTATGGATGTGACAACAAAGATTTCATTCCAAATTCCGATGCAATTATAGATTTATGGAGTGGATTAAAATCTGTAGGTGCAAATTTTGTGGGAACCACCCATATGACGCTATCAGCTGTTGCTTCATCTCCTGATTTAATTAAAAAACTTTCTCAAATAAATGATATGGAAAATAGTGGGAGATGGTTGGCAACGAATCTAGGTATAGAGACTGTAGCACCAAGAATGGTAAAAAAACATTTAGGTGTCAAAACCAGACCATTTCAACCAGAAGAATGGGGTTCTGTTGTTCGCGAAGGTTGTAAAATTTTGAATAACAATCATTGGTTCCCTGCCCTTACTCTTATAATAGGATGGCCTGATGAAACTCCAGATGAAACTCAATACACCATTGATTTGATAAATGATTTTAAAATGATGAACATGAGGGGATTGGTCGCTCCTTTGCTTTATCAAGATTTTTCGGAAAAGAATTCAATGCATTTTGGCAACCTTAACGAAGCTCAATTTACCTTGTTTTGGAAATGTTGGGAACATAACCTGCGTATAATTAATGACATTATCCCAATAATTATTAGAAATAAAAGCTATGGTCCGCCAATGAAATTATTTATGGCAAGTTTGATTAAGGTAGGAACATGGGCCATTATGAGATATCTTAGAGGACTTTCCAAAGATCTGTTCGATGGTAAATTACCAGAGGATATAATAGAGCACTATTCTAGAAGCAGGTCAGTTACTACTCCACTTCCACCTAGATTATAAAAATAGGAGAAACCTACTTCCTGTTTATAATTAATTATTATAATTTTTTCTATTTTTCGTTATTTAAAGTTGTAATTGCTTTATCTACCAATGTTGCGCTTTTTGGCGTCATAATTATAAAGTAATTTTTATCTGCCCTTTCAATAGATTGAACGTTTTTATACTTTTTGGTTGATATATCAAATTCAATTAAACCTGTGGACATCTCTGTCTTAACATACACCATCATGAGAACATCTACACTAATTTGTGAAAGAGGGATGATTGATAAAAGATAACCTTTGTATTGCGTAATAGGCAATACCTGCTTCATATAGGGTGCAATTGCAGCCATATAAAGAAATAAATCTTCTATCGAAGAAAACTCTTCAAATTCAAATTTCATTTTTGATAGAGATAAAAAAAAAATTAACCGTATGATTCGAATTTTACTTCATAGCTACCATCAGAGCGTTTATGTCTTTCATCAACAAAACCTTTAGGGTTTAAGAAATCCAAGACACCATCTACAGTACCCTGCCATCCACAAACATAAAATGAAGTATTCTCGCGAGTGATTTTTTCTCCAACTAATTCCTCTAGAGGTGAGTTATGGCCTTCTAATTTAGGCCTCAAAAATGATTCAACCCGACCTTTTTGTCCCCCCCAAGAACGATTGAATGGATCTTGTGGTCTACTAACACTAGCTCGATACCTGAAATTCCAAGTATCTCTACCCTTATCTAGACTTTCTACTTCTAAATCAGTTAATAACTCTCTATAGCTTAATTCATCAACATAACTGGCACCATGCAAAACAATTATTTCCCTTTTACTACCAATAGCCTTAAGGTGTAAACTGTATGCAATAAATGGTGCAAGACCTGTACCACCACCAATCAAAACAAGTCTTCTTTCATCTGGACTTCCGTCATGCAATTTTTCGTTTATGGTAAATATACCAGTAGGTTTTAACCAGTTAATTTCTTCACCTTCTTTACGGTTAAATAACTGAGTAGTCAATCTTCCTGGTAAAGGTTTCTTTACCCATCTAATCAATAATTCAAAATACTTTTTCTGTTCTGGATTCGATGCGATGGAATAAGCTCTCCTGACATTTTTTCCGTCCGCCGGATTAATAACTGCTAACGTGACAAATTGGCCAGCTTTGAAATCTGGTATTTCACCCTCTTCGGGTTTTATACGTAATATTTCAAGATCCTCCTTTAAAACTCTAATATGAGAAATTATACCTTTATTCTCCACAACCATAGGTAATACCGAATATTTCTGCTTAGTCCTTATATATGTTATTATCAATTAACTAAAATAATTTATGAAAAAGTTTTATCTTTGTGTTGTTTATTATAAATAAAATCATGATTAATTGGTCAGATATTAAAAATTTTAACAATCCTGGAAATGAAGATTTAGTTAATTTCATTCATGAACAAAAATTGGAACAAAAAAGAATAATTGAAATATTTAACGAAAAAATGAAAGTATTTGCCACTGAAAGATCTTTTGAGTCTTGTTTAGATATATTGAATATTACAATCCAACTATCAAATGTTCGTGCAAATTTGGTTAGATCTTTTGAGCAATATACTAAAAATTTAGAAGATGAGATGATAAAAATCAACAGAATTTTAGATAAAAGACATTCATAAAAGTATTGAATTATAACGTTACTTTTTCAATAAAAACAACTCTGTTCCTTATCATGCCGAGCTTTTCTATACTTATTTCTATCATATCGCCGTCCTTTAAATACTTGGGATTATTCATTGACATAGCTACTCCAGCTGGAGTCCCAGTTGAAATTATATCTCCTGGTTCAATGGTTATTAATTGACTTAAACTTGAAATTATTTTAGTGATTGGCAAAACCATTTTACTGCTAGTAGAATTCTGTCTTAACTCTCCATTCACCTTTGTCAAAATTTTTAAACTTTGGGGGTCACTAACTTCATCTCTTGTTGTTATCCAAGGACCGCATGGTGCAAAGGTATCTATGCTTTTTCCTCGTGTGAATTGTTTGTCTCTAAATTGTATATCTCTTGCTGATACATCATGAAAAATCATGTAACCAAATATAGAATTAATCGCTTCTTCCTCTGTGACTTTTTTAGTTGTTTTACCAATTATTACTGCTATCTCTGCTTCATAATCTAGTCTTTGAACGTTTCCTGGACATAAAATATCATTGTAGGGATTATTCAAAGCCGTTCTTGGTTTTAAAAAGATAACAGGCTCATAAGAAGGACTTAAACCAGCATCTTTAGCATGATCGTAATAATTAAAAGCTAAACAAATAATTTTACCAGGATTTGATAGCGGAGCAAGTAACTCTACATCACTAATATTGGTATGAAAGTTTAATCTTTTATAATTTTTAAATACCTCATTTATCCAGTCGTTAAATAAAAACTCTTTAATATTAAGTGGCAGAGGAATTCCAGTTTGTTCTTGTATTTCGTTTTTTGTAATTATTTTATTTAAATCGTTAGATACGATACCATATGTTTCGCCATATTCTTTTGTTTGTAATCTTGCTATTTTCATTTTTTCACCTACTTGTGAGTATAGATAGCTGATTTGTTATCCTCTATTCTACAAAACCCTAGTCTTATAAATTGTACCATTGTATCTGTTGGTAAAGTAGACACAAAAGATTCTGCGAAACCTTCTAATATTTCTAGACTATTTTGATTAAATTTATCGTCAACAAATATTTTATTTGGTCTTATAATCTTGTAATTGATTGCATCTTCCTTTGATACCCATTGAATTTTTTGGATATTATCTTTTATTACATCATTTGTGAATTCTGCGATTCCTTCCTTGTTATTCTTGTCAATTTCAATTATTTTGATATTGTATAAATCAATCAACCTAATTTCATTTCCAATAGATAATTTTTCAATATCACGACTAGAAATATATACTGTATTCTTCACATTAATTTTTCTACTTCCCATATTTAAAGAAGGATGGTTTTTCAAAATTATTTCTCTGGGTTTCGAATTTGTAATGGTAATCTTGAAAGGGTTTTCAACAAATAACAAACGTTGTGATTGAGAATCTATAATTTTTCGATTAAAAGATTCCAAAATTTCTATAGAGGGTTTAGTTTCTGATAGAGTAATACCCAATGATAATACAAAACGTCTTATCGCCTCCGGTTTTATTCCCCTACGTTTTAATCCAATTAGAGTAGGAAGTCTTGGATCGGACCATCCATCAACTTTTTTTTCTTCTATAAGCGGCTTTAATTTACGTTTTGAAACAGGCAAT